>CAIRNL010000788.1 GCA_903879975.1 uncultured Chloroflexota bacterium
AGGAGGTCTGGATCTCTGATGACCTGACCAACGAAGACAACGAGAAGTTTGCCCCGGTCATCACCGATATCCCGGCGCCATCGCAGCCAGTTGCCCAGGCGCCCGCCGCACAGCCGACGCCGGTGCAGGCCGCTCCTGCTGAGCCTACTCCCACGCCTGTGCCGGCGCCGCCGCCTGCCGCTGACCCGTGTGCGGGTATCAGCGGCGACGGCTGCAAGTTCAAGCTGCGCGGCGGTCCCAGCTTTGCCGGAAATGGCGGTGCCGAACTCAAGCTGCAGCTGCGTTTCATCCACGGTGGTGTCGACGGCGGCCAGCCGCAGGGCAGCTACTTCGTGTGGATGGAGAAGGATGGCCAGAAGCTCCCCATCTCCGACAGCATCCGCAGCATTGCCCTGCAAGATCAGCAGGGGACGCTCGGCAAGTACAACTATGAGGTCAAGATTGCCCCCAGTTCCATCCCGGGTGGCACCGTTGCCGGCAACTACGCCATCTGGGTGCTCGACGGCAACGGTGAACGTGATAGCCAGACCTTCTCGCTCTCCATCCCAGACGGTCAGGGCGAGGTGTGGATGGAGTTTGACCAGGGATAGACTACAGCGAAATGCCCATGAGCCCGCGCGTGATCTGGAAGTCGATGTTTCCCAGCAGCCAGCGCGTGGGCACTGTGCGGTGCGCAGCCAGATCGCCCAGGTCTGCCAGGATGCGTGCCGGCCACTGCTGTGGGTCGCCATCCAACAGCAAATCCAGGTCGCTTGCAACGTCCGGCGGGCACTCCTCAGCCACGGCAATCTCCAGCACTGGCACGAGCGGGTGCCCCTGCACTGGATGCGCGCCCGTATAGGCTATCACTGCGTCCAGCCCCGTCGCACCCAACCCGGTAAGGATTTCCACCGGATGATCGGTCGGGGTTGCCATTATATGAAAGCCAGGTGTCCTTAGCTTGCTGGCATAGGAAAGCGTGGGCGCTGCTGCCGGCCTTGCACCCAGCGTAGCGGCAATGAATTCGGGTGAATGCAACAGATAGCCCGACTGCGCTGTAACGATCGTGCCGCCAGCTGTCACGATGTGGGCCGCAAGGGCAGCGAGCGCGCGGGCGGCTGTCGGGGGGAGGGGTGCAGTCGCCAGCAGCCCGAGCCGCAGCGAAGCGAGGCTGCCCTGCACAGGCACCGGCTGCGGATCACGCTGCGCCGTCTCTGCAAACCACGTCTCGATGCGTTCGAGGACGCTGATGATGCCGCCGTCCAGTTGCACGCTGGCCCAGCCGAAGCGCCCCAGATCGTACCCCAGTTCGGCGAGGCGGCGGCGCATGAAATCGTTGTGTGTGACTTCGCAGCCATGTTCCAGCAGCAGGCAGCGCTGCGCCATGCGGTGAGTGGCGTAACCCAGCAGCGTCGGTGCCGACATGGTAATGGCGTCCCCCGTGGCGTCCGAGCAACCCTCTGTGTGCACCAGGGCAACATAGCGAGACCGCCCTGGCCCGATGCCTACCCCCTTACGGTTGAGCCGATCCGCGGCCATGCGCGCTACCTGTGCTGCGCAGAGGCTGGTGGGCACGATCAACCCGACCTGTTCAAATACGGCGCCCTCCGCTGTGTCCAGCGCATCATAGGTGAACTCCAGCTGCGTGCGTGGCACCTTCACCGCAAGCGCCTGCCCGGAGGGTCTCGGCTTGTCGTTAGGCGTGTGTCCTGGCTCCCCTCTCTCCATTTCTGCATTCTGCCGCCAGTTGCGCCAGATCTGCACTTGCGCGTGGCCTGCCCGCTCGCCGGCCGTATGCTCACCCGCCGCCACGCGCAGCGTCAGATCGATCAGCTCTTCTCCCAGTGTGTCCATGGGTCCGCCGTCGAGATAGGCGCCGGCATTGACATCCATATCGCGCGCCAACAGCTGGAAGCGCGGCGTCGTAGTCACGACCTTGATCGTCGGTACAAAGGGGAAGTTGGTCACTGAGCCGTTGCCGGTCGTGAAGTAGATGACCGTGCAGCCGGAGGCAACCTGACCGGCCACGCTTTCTAAGTCGAGACCGGGGCTGTCCATGAAGTAGAAGCCGGATGCTGCCATGCGTTCGCTGTAGTCGATGGCGTAGTCGAGGCGCGTCTCCGGGTGTTTCTTCATGGCCGCGCCGATCGATTTGAGAATGATGTTGTAGAGCCCGCGTAACTTGTTGCCGTCCGATGGGTTGCCCTCAGCCGAAGTACCGTGCGCAGCTGCATATGCGACAAAGCGATCTCGGATCGCCAGGTAACGCTGCGCTGTGGCGAGGTCGCGAACCCTGGCCAGCATGTACGGTTCGGCGCCGATCAGTTCGGGTGTTTCGGCAATGTTCGCCGAGCCGCCGTAGCCGACGATGCGATGCGCCGCCCAACCGATGAGCGGGTTGGCGGAGACGCCGGAGAATGCGTCAGACCCGCCGCACTGGAGCGCAATCTTCAATTCAGCGGCGGAGACGGGTGTCCGTTCGTTTGCGTTTACCTCGGGCAGCCAGCCTCGCACGATGGCTTCTGCCTCTGCCTGCGTGCTGTCCCACGTGCCAGCCAGTGACAGGTACGCATGCGGTACATCTGCGACAGGATAGCCGTGATCGTGCATGAATGAGCGCAGCACTGTATTGTTGATCGGTTCCCATCCGGCGTCGACAGCCAGCACGGCGCCGACGTTGGGGTGCACCATGAAGCCGGCCAGTGTACGCAGAACGTGTGCGCGGTTGTTGGCATCGGGCACGCTGCCTTCGGTGTGTGCTGCTGCCACGATGCCGTCAATGTTGGGGTAGGCATCGGCCAGCCCCTTGAATCGTGCCTCCAGCGCACGCACGAAACTGCCCGTTGCCGAGCTGGTGCCGATTAGCACGATGAAGTTGCGCGTGCCGCAGCCACGGGCTGGACTGCGCCGAACGCCTTGGAAGAAGGGCACAGGGTGAACGGGTGCCGTCGGCGCCGCAGACTGGAATGTCGTCGGGTCGACAGCGTAATCGATAGCACGATCGGCGAAGTTCGCCTCGTCCGGCAGCATGGCCGTCACGCTGCGCAGACGCAGCGATTGGAGCGTGCGCGCGTTGCATACATACTCGCCTGCAGCAATGGGCCGGATCGCTGCGCCGAAGGGCAGGCGCCAGGAGAGGAGTAACTCACCCGCCGCGATCAGCCGTATGGCAAATCGGTGACCCTCGAGGATAGTGTGCGAGAGCGACACCGGCCGGCCATCGACCTTGACCTGTTCACCGGCCTCCAGCCGCCGGACGGCGATGGCAGTGTTGTCCCCGTGCATAGGGAGCCGGGCTACGCTGTCGAAGTCATGAACCGTTGTCATCGTACTGTCTTTCTCCTGACGTGATGCCGGGCGATCCCGGCTCACGCAACAACGTGCAAGGACTGGAACCCGCTGGTCAACGCTTCACCCCCGTCGGCACGTACGACGACGACATCCTCCACCCGTGCGCCAAGATGATGCGGCATAAAGATGCTTGGCTCGACAGTGAAGCACATGCCCTCCTCCAGTATAGTGTCGTCGCCTGCGGTGAGGAAGGGCGGTTCGTGTACGTCCATCCCGATGCCGTGGCCGAGGCGATGACGGAAGGCCGCCCCATAGCCACCGTCGACGATGACGCGGCGGGCTGCAGCGTCGGCGGCCTCACAGGTGCTGCCGACACGCAATGCGGCGATGCCGGCAGCCTGCGCCGCCATCACCAGCGCGTGAACGCGGCGGTATTCCTCGTCCGGTTCGCCGAAGAAAACGGAGCGGCCATAATCGTAGCAATAGCCTTCGTAGACGGCGCCGAAGTCGAACGAGACTGACACAGGTGCCTCCAGCGGTATTTGTAGCACTTCCTCGCGATTGGAGAAGCCGAAGGGATACTCTCTGCCCATGTTATAGAAAGACGTGACGAAGGAGTGGGTGCGGCTACCGTGTTTGCGCAACTGGTAGTTGACCTCTGTGATCAGGTCGAGGTTGGTCATCCCGTGCTTGAGCTGCCGTAGCGTCGCCAGATAGGCTGCCTCGGTGATTTCGCCGGCCTTGCGCATGATGGCAAGTTCGTCCGTATCCTTGATGCGGCGGAGCGGTGCTAGGATGGCCGATGCCAGGCTCAGTTCGGCTGCGCTGCGCAGCTTCTGCACGTTGAGCACCAGCTGTGCCCACGAACGGTCGTCGACAGCGATGTGGGCGTTTGGCGGCACGCTCAGGGTCGTCATGGTCTCGGCGGCCAGTGCAACTGGATCGCCGGCATCGGGTAGCACGCGCACATCGTAGCCGGGGATGGCGCCCAGATGGAAGTCCGCCAGCATGCGCGGCAGGGTCAGGATCGGCGCGCCCTGCTGTGGGACCCACGCACCGGTGAGCCATTCGCCAGGGTACATAGTATTGCCGTAATTGGGTTCGTCGCGTGCTATGCCCGTGAGGTACTGCAGGTTCGTCGACGCGTTGAGAAAGAGCAGATCGATGTTGTGCGCAGCCATTGCCTGCTGGACGCGCGCCAGGCGCCTGGTATAGTCAAACATTTCGTGTTCTCCGAAGTTCTGTGCAAAAGCAATCAAAATAGCAGTTGGGCGGTTCGGGCAATCTTCCAAACCGAAGAACCTTTGGAATTGTATGTTGTTTCGGTGTTGGCGACAACCGGCGCTCCGGCGTGAAACGAACGGCTGCGAGAGCGCAATCTGCGCTCGTATGGTTCCTACCACTGGTTTGTGCAGCACACTTTTAACATCATTCTCAGCTGGAGTTAACACTGCTGCATCGAAAACAGCGTAGAATGTGAGTACGGCATTGCAGGTGACACCCTATTTGCCGCACCCGCGCCGTATGGAACGGGCGTGCTATCTTCATGATATTAAGGAAAGGGAACTATGGCCGGTCTTCAGGCAACGATGCGACGTAACCTATTGAATATTCTCCTGGTGTTTCTGTTTGGCGGCTTTGGCATGCTGCTGACGGAACTGCTCATGACCAACCACGTCGACGGAATTCAGAATGTAGCCAATGTTGCGTCACTTGCCGGCGCTGTTGTGATTTTTCTGGGCTTCTTTGCCAAGGGGATGTTTCGCCACCTGCTCGTGCTGCTGCTGCTCGTGCTCTCCCTGAGCGGGCTGCTGGGTGCCTGGGAGCACCTTCAGGAGAGCCGCGAAGCGCGTGTGCCCGCTGCAGTGGCGGCTCGCCTGGACAGCGATCAGGAGGATGAGAGCGGTGAGGCAGGTGAGAGAGGTGAGAGCAGTGAGAGGGGTGAGGGGGCGCCTCCGCCGCTTGCCCCGCTCAGCCTGTCCGGGCTTGCACTGATGGGTGCCGTGGTCCTGCTTGCCAAGCCTGACGCTACAGAAGGCGCGCAGCAGTAGAGAGAAACGAGTAGGGCGATTTGCCAAATCGCCCTACTACAGTTGTGTCATACCGCACCTGGGCAGGTTTACGCGGAGGAGCGAGCAGGCGAGCGATGTCAGCGCAGGCCAGGACGTTGACTGCTGCGTTCGGCGTGCTTGTCGAGCATTTCCTTGATCTGCTTGACCGACTCGTTTGTGGCGTCTTCCAGATCTTGCTGTACGCTGTTCTGTTCAGCCATATAGGCCAGGCGCGTCCAGTAGGTGTTGTAAATCATCCCGAGCCAGGTGATGAACTGCAGATTCTCTTCTAAGGCCTGGAGCGGCCGCGTCAGGAAGAAAGTGAGGAATGCCGCGACGCCTACACCGCCAAAGATGAGCGTGTACATTTCCTTGCCTGTCTCTACACTGAGTCGTGCTGCCACAACCAAGGCACCCATGCCGACAAGGAAGAGCACGACATACATGACGACCGTCAACCAGTACGGATACATGAAGGCATGGAGGGTGCGGTCGAACATGCGGCTGTTGTTCTCAAAGCCGCGTTCGACGTGCCTGCGCCACGCCTCGTATAACTCTGGGTCGGCTTTCGCCAGAGGCTTTCCGCCTGGCCCAACCGGGGGAACTGGTGCAGGCAACGCCTGTGGCTCGGCAACAACGATGTTTTCGACTACTTCAGCCATACTGTCCTCCTGTAAATCGGCGGCTTCGATGATGAGTGGAGACGCTGCGGCTGGGGCTACCACGAGCGCTTGATAACGGGCCAGCTGTGAGCGGATGATGGCGGCATAGGCCTCGGCATTGCCGGGGCCATTGTAGGCGGCAGCAAAGGCGACAAAGTCGCCGCGCTGGATTGCGGGCAGCAGGAAGCGCCCCTGCACGAAGCGAAACAGCCCCTCGAACTGCGCCCGCACGCTTGCCTGGAAGGCAGCAAACATCGCCTGGACCGAGGGATAGTCGATGACCAGGTGGTTGAAGCCCATGATCTGCGGCGCGCCCATGCTGATGGCGCGCATCGCTGCTGTCTCATCTAGCGAGCGAGCAAAGGAGAAGACCTCCCATTCGGCTGCCTGATTGCCGTGAAAGGGTTGCCATGGCGCGTCCGGCGATTGGCGCCATGCGTGATCCTGGACGACATTTTCGCGATTGTAGCGGAAGTGGAGGTCGAACTGCCCTGCATCGGCCGGCTGCCATTCTCGGTGAAAGATGTGCACCTCAAAGCGGATGGTCATACGCCCGTCGCCGCCATAGGGTTCGCCGGCGGACTCGGCCAGCAGCACGGCCAGCGCCACGCCCGGATCGATGCCCAGGCGCGCAGAGAGTCGCTTGAGCAGGCCGCCAAAACTGTTCCAGGTACGGATCAGGCGCCGCTCGGCAGCGTTCGCATCCGCCATTTCGGCGATCTGTTCGGCCGCCGGCAATGCCAGGTCAAGGCTGTCGTCGCTGCTGAGCGATGGCCAGGGGGTGACTGTGACCGTCCGCAGCACGTGGGCGCCAAAAACGTAGCCATCGTCTGGCCCGGCCAGCACATAAAGCCACTGACCTGCCTCCATCAGAACATCAAGGCTCGTCTCGTGGGCAAGTGTCGTCTGGATCGTGCTGGTCGTGTCCGGTGCCGTACGCAGGTTGAGCCCGTCCGGTGCGTTGACCAGCCCCGTCCACTGCCGCTGGCTGCGTAACTCCTCGATCAGCCGGCTGCGCACTGCCGCCTGCTCCTGAACGGTGAGACCGGTAAGTTTCTCCAGCGGCACACCGGCATAGAGGGACTCGCGCTGTGCGGTAAGCGGCTGCAGGTCGACTCCGCCTCGCTCCAGCAGAGCCCACGCTGTCTCGCCCAAGGCCAGTGCCGCATCGTGCAGCGCGTTGATGGCCTGCTGGTTGGTGTAGATGGGGGGGATGCGCGTCAACGGGCGCTCTTGTAGCGGCGGCAGCTCAGGGGGGAGTACGGCCAGGCTGGCGCGCGGCGCTGGCGTCTGAAATCGCTCGGCCGGCTGGAGTTGCAGCGCCTGGCGGAAGTCATCGATGATACCGGGGCGGTCAGCGATCGACCACTGTGCCTGGTGATGCACCTCGCGTGGCGGCCAGCGGTAGAGGATCAGCGCCTGGATCGGCTGGTGCGCAGGATCGGCGTTCCAGTCGGCGATCTCCTCGCAGGCTGTGCGTACCCAGCCGATGTTACGGCCATCTTCCCAGCCGCGCGCTGGGTCGGTCGGGTCCGTCTCCGTGATAAGCACGGGCAACCCTTTGAAGCGATCGGGGATGGCAGCCATGAAATCTCGATAGCTGCGAAATTCGTCGCGCAAGTGGCGATAGCCGTCGGCGTTGAATGGAATGTCGACGCGGATGCGGCTGGCATCGAGAAACCGTGTGTAGGTATGGATGGCCAATCCATCGCAGCCGCCCACCGGGACTTCGGCCAAGAGATCCGCAAAGTATTGCGCCCAGTCGCCGCTAGGGTTGCCCGCATAGCGCGTCTCAGCGTTCCACGGTGCCGGACCTGCCACCAGGACAAGATCGTCGGCGTGGCCTGGTAACTGGTGGATGGCGGCGCGACAACGGTGATAGCAGTCGGCGTACTGCTTGGGTAGGATGAACTGCCCCTCTGGCCGCTCGCTCCCGTGATTGGGTTCGTTGCCGATGATCCAGGTTTTGCAGCCGCGTGTGCGCGCAACGAAGGCTGCGCACGAACGAGCAAAGTCATCGTAGCGTTCCGGTTTGGGGATGCTGCCAACCGGCTCGTAGCCGTTGTGCAGCCGCACAACAACGCCCAGCCCGCGCCCTGACAGGTGCGTGAAATCGGTAGGCGTACCGTGGCCGCCGTCCAACCCGACCGTTGCCAGTGCCAACACCCACCCCGCCCGGCCGGCATCGAGCATCAGCTGTTCGCCGCCGGCCTCGTGTAGCCCATAGATGTAAGGCGGGAAGAACGAGGGGCGCGCGGGCTGGCTCTCGCCTGCGACGATCGTTGTGGCGGCAGAGACGATGCTCCCCCCTGCGTCCGCCGCTGCAGGCATAGCGGAGGGCGGTCTGGACGATCGTCTGCGCGTCTGCCTGGGCTTCGCTTCAGAGTGTGTTGGTGCCATAGGTCGCTCCTGCACCTTATTCTAGGGGTGTGACGCCAAGGTCGGCGCGCAAGGTCTTGAGCGGCCAACGCCGGAATCGGCTCGGATCACCGGCCGCCTGCTTTTCCCAGAACTCTGCCTTGCGCACACCGATCTCCTGTGCTTCGGCAAAGGTGTTGCTGCCGATCATGGTCGTCTCCAGATAGTCCCACCGCCCGCTGTCGAGGCTACGTTCCCACGCCACAAAGGCATGTCCCGGCACCACAACAATGGCCGGATGCAGCGATGAGGCCTCTAGCAGGCTGGCAAAAAGCAAGGTGCCGTCGATGCAATTGGCTTGGCGTTCACACAGGCTCTCGCGTGGCAGGCGTACGCGCTGCCCGCGTGCGCTCTGTTCTGGGTTGAAGCTGAGGGTGGAATTGACGTAGGTGATGCCGGCATCCTCTTTGAGCGCATCGAAAATTGCACGCGCCTGTGCTGTGACATCGCCCTGGTAGCCGACAAGGCGCTTTTGGGGGTGATGATCGGCTGCCTTGCGCAGAAAGGCCATGACCTCTGGCCGGTTCGGTGTGACGAATGCACCAAAGTAGCGGGTGAGATCGACCCATGTGCCATTCTGTGGGTCGCGCACCGCCAGCGGCGCCGCATTGCGTGCCAGCATCCAGATAGGCAGGGAGTCATGCGTTTCGATGCGTAGGGCCGTGTTCCCCCGTGAATCGCCGGCGCTGGAAAACGGCAGTTCTTCGACCAGCACTGTCACGGTTGCACGCGTCAATTCGCGCACCGGGTCAATCGCCTGCGGAAAGAGCGTCGGCAGCAGCCGCACCGTCCGGTGAGCGGCGTCTCCGCTGCGATCCAATTCGACCGTGGCAATGGCGTCGGCACTGTATCCCTCGACGCGCGCCAGCACGCGTACTCTGCGCGTCTCGCGTGCTGTGTTGGTCAGTTCCACTTCGAGCAGCGGGCTGTCGTCCGCGCTCAACAGGTGATAGATTGCTGTGGGGATGTGCGTCATGCGCAGGCGAATGGCGGCATCGAGTGCCGTGGTTTTGCTGCTGCGCGTGACGACATGGCGCTGCGCCACTGCTGTTTCGGTACGCTCTGCCTGGCGCAGTTTTTCCTCGGCTTCCGCGATATCACGCTCAACCTGGCCAGACGTTTCCAGCAAATCGTCTAGGTCTGCAAGCGCAGTCGTGGACAGTATCTCCTGTTGTAGGGAGTTCGCTTGCAGGCGCAGATCGTAGATCTGCTGGCGCAGCACAGCCGGATCAATTGTTGCAGACACGATATCCCTCCTTCGTGGCTCAGGTGGGAAAGGGATAGATCTCGGCAATGAATTGCTTGTCTGTCTCCGAGAGCTCGCTGTTGCTCCAAGGAATCTCGTAGCCGCCCTTTGTCAATTCCCGCGGCACCGGGTAGAGCATGATCGAGTGTTTGTCGAACTCTGTGTACCGGTCTGAGGCCGGTATCGCCAGCACGTTGGAGCGAATGTATTCTTCTGACCAGCCGTTGGTACGCTGGTAATAGGCGATGACCTTCCCCTCGTCCCAGGGAATGTCGGCGACTGGCGACAGATGTTCGTGCAGCAGGCCCAGTGCATGGCCGAATTCGTGGAGCACGACGCGCCGATATTCGATCTCCGGCGTATCTGCCCGGAGCCAGCCCAGATTCATCGTCGGCTTTCCGGCAAGTTGTGGCAGGCTGCAATCGGTGCCCATGTAGGACCATGATCCCACCTGGGGATTGAAGGCAATGCGAATCTCGGCGTCCGGCCCGGCGCCAAACTGGAACTGGATGTTGGCGAACTGGCTCCATTCATGGGCGATGGGTTCGACGCGCTGGTGCACGGCCTGGTCGCCGTCCATGAAGTGAACGCGCAGAATCATGCCATGGGGCCACCGCCGGCTTGTATTGAATACACCAGATTTGACTTGCGGTTCGCCCAAGACATCACCTAGCAGAGCGAGTTCGTTGTCGGGATTCACCTCGCGCGCGTGCTGCTCTGCGAAATCTTGTAATGCAGTCTCCGGCTTGACAATTGTGCACAATCCCTGAAGTGCTTCCATCATGGCCTCCTGAGAAGGGAAGATTGCTCGTGGGTCCCGTCGTCTGGCTTTCCCGTGTAGCCGGTGCGGCGTTGATTGGGACTCTTTCCATTCGGCGCACTCGATACCCTCAACATAAACTTTACGCCCAAGTTGGCTAGATGTCAAAGTGGACTTTGGCGTGGGTGCGTACCGAATTCCTGGCGAGAACATCGCCGGCGTACTGCCAGATGGGATGGCATGACTCAGATGCTGTTGCCGCGTGCCAGGTGTCCCCGACGCCAAACGTACCCTCCAGCGCGCTGCGTGTGCGGAAACATTGTTCGCCGAGGATGTTTGTTTCAACCGCGAAGTATGCCCGCCCAGCCGATGCGGTTTGCTCTTGCCTGCACAGCATGCTAGCATTCGTGCGTCAGGCCGGCAGCTGGGTGGGCCATGCCCAGTTCCGGTCAATCTGGAGAAGAGTTCACTCATGAGTTTTCGCTTTGAATTGCACCAGCAGGAGGGCGCTGCCCGGTGCAGTACTTTCTATACGCCGCACGGCCCCATCGACATGCCGGCCTTTGCGCCGGTAGGTACGCAGGCCAATGTCAAGACACTGGAGCCGCGCGACTTGCATGCGGCCGGCGCCGGGTTGATCCTGGCCAACACCTATCATCTTTATCTGCGGC
>CAIRNL010000789.1 GCA_903879975.1 uncultured Chloroflexota bacterium
CTTGCCCGGTGTGGGTACGCAGGGACCGATGTTCAGCTCGCTCTCGTCGAGCTGCAGCGAAGAATCAGCCTGTGCAGCGGCAACCAGGGACTCCAGCACGGAGAGCACTGCTGGGCCGCCGGCGATTACCTCGGCCATAGTAGTCGGGATAGCTGCGGCATGTGTGCCCGCAGCGATCCCTGCCTGCGCCACGTCGACGACGCCACGCTCCGTACGTACGCCCAGGTGCAGCCCGTCTTGATTGCGATAGGTCAATAATTGCATCGTTTACTCCTTGCTCTTCCTTGGGATTCGTGATCGCTCATCCTTGGCGATCCTGGATTGTATCAACGCTGCTCAGGCGGGCTGGCGGCTCAGCTCGCGCTGGGCCAGCAATTCGAGCAGGCGCGCCATCACATCTGTGCGGTCGTCACCCGTGAGCGCCAGCGCCATCTGCGCCATGAGCAGGCCGTACTTGACGCCTACATCATAGCGGTTGCCGGCCAGTTCCAGCGCCAGGTATTTTTCCCGCCGCGCCAGTTCCACCAGCGCGGAGGAGAGCGTGTGGCCTGCTTGGGCGCCAGCGCGACCTGCGGCGATCTGTGCATCGAGAATGCTCATCACGCCCGGCGTCAGGACATGCATGCCAAAAAAGCAGAGATAATAGCCTGCGCGCAGGCCAGGTACGATGAGATGCTGTTCCGCCTGCGTAGGAGTTGGCTTCTCAATGACCGTGTCGACTTCATAGAGTGCCTGCGTCCCCGGTACACGATGGCCGCCTGCGGCGCCGTAGTAAGGCAGCAGGCTTTCACGCGTCGGCTGCACAGCCGAGATGGCGCATGCCTGCGCTTCCGCCATCACTACCAGTGCCTGAGCGCAGCGTTGCTGGCTGCGGCTGACGTAGAGATGGTCGCCCACCAGGTGCAGGAAGGGATCGCGGCCGACAAAGGTGCCCGCGCAGGCGACAGCATGGCCGTGCCCCAACGGCTCCATCTGCTGGACGAAATGGAGTCGCCGCGCATGGTTGCCGGCTACCTGCTCGTAGGCCTGCTCGTCGCCGGGCCGCACGACAACGCCGATCTCATCGATACCGGCAGCCAATACTTCTTCGATGAGGATAGTGAGCACCGACTTCTCAATCCCATCGCGGTCGATGAGCATTTGGAGCGGCAGCGTGCGCTGGCGCCGGCCGGCAGCCGTAATGACTGCTTTCTTGATTTTCATCGTCGCTGTAACTCCAGCCAGGGCAAGATGCTCCTAATCAGATGGATGATAGCAGCTAGATTTTATCACAGGCGGGGCAGAATCAGGGCGGCTTGCTCGAGATTGTGCAGCCAGCCTTCATGCCATGCGCCAGCGGTGGATATCTCAGGCGACGATGATAGCAAATCGGACGGCAGCAACGATGACTTGCGCGAGACATTACACGTTGCACCCAGCACGTCGATTGCGGTGTATATCCGTGCTGCTTTGTTCCAGACGAGGATCATCAAGTACGGGATCAAGGCTCTATGGTATATGATTGCAGTAAGTCATCGACAGACGCAGAATTTTCCAGGAGGCGTGCATTCTGCCCAGCCACGCTTCAACCCTTTTTCGAGAGATATGACCTATGGCCAGCAGACCTGTTATGTATGACACCATTATCGTTGGCGGCGGGTCGGCGGGCTGCGTACTCGCCAATCGCCTGAGCGCCAACCGCGGGCACCGTGTGCTCGTTTTAGAAGCAGGCCGGCCCGATTCCTGGTGGGACATCTTCATTCACATGCCCGCTGCGCTCACCTACCCAATCGGCTCGCGCCACTACGACTGGCTCTACTCCTCCGATCCAGAGCCCTTCATGCACAACCGACGTATCTCGCACGGCCGCGGCAAGATCCTCGGCGGGTCAAGCAGCATCAACGGGATGATTTTCCAGCGCGGCAATCCGCTCGACTATGAGCGTTGGAGCCGTGATCCGGGTATGGAGCAGTGGAATTATGCCCATTGCCTGCCCTATTTCAAGCGCATGGAGACATCCCTGTCTGTGCAGAGCGATTATCGAGGCAGCGACGGACCGCTCGTGTTGGAACGCGGCGCCGCACAGAACCCGCTCTTCGGCGCTTTCTTTGCGGCAGTGCGGCAGGCGGGCTATGCCTTGACCGACGACGTCAACGGCTACAAACAGGAAGGCTTCGCCGCATTTGACCGTAACATCCGTCACGGCCGACGCTTGAGTGCAGCGCGCGCCTATCTGCACCCGGTCCTATCGCGCCAAAACCTGACCGTCAAGACACGCGCCTTCGTCACACGCATTCTGTTTGAAGGGCGACGTGCCGTTGGTGTAGAGGTGATCGAGGGCAGCACCGGCTCCCCCAAACAGATTCGAGCCGGACGTGTCATCTGCGCAGGCGGTGCCATCAACTCGCCACATCTGCTGCTGCTCTCGGGCGTTGGACCGGCCGACGATCTGACGGCACTACGTCTCCCGGTCGTGCAAGACCTGCCCGGGGTCGGCGCCAACTTGCAGGATCACCTGGAGGTCTACGTCCAGCACGCGTGCACACAGCCAGTTTCGATGTACCCGGCGCTGCAGTGGTACAACAAACCGTGGATCGGGGCGCAGTGGCTCTTCCTACGACGCGGACCGGCAGCGACCAACCACTTCGAGGCAGGGGGCTTTGTGCGCAGCAACGAAGATGTCGCCTATCCCAATCTCATGTTCCACTTCCTGCCGGTGGCCATTCGCTACGACGGCACATCGCCCAGCGGCGGGCACGGCTATCAGGTGCACGTCGGCCCCATGTACTCCGACGCGCGCGGGTGGCTCAAGCTGCGTTCCACCGATCCGTCGGTGCACCCAGCGCTGCGTTTCAACTACCTTTCCACCGACCAGGATCGTCGCGAGTGGGTAGAGGCGATCCGTGTTGCGCGGGCCATTCTGGGTCAACCGGCCTTTGCGCCCTATGATGGGGGCGAGCTTTCACCCGGGAACAACGTACAGAGCGAGACCGAGATTCTTGACTGGGTGGCACGGGATGCGGAGACGGCCTATCATCCCTCCTGCACCTGCAAGATGGGCACGGACGCCATGGCGGTCGTCGATCCTGCCACGATGCAGGTGCATGGCACAGAGGGTTTGTATATCGTCGATGCGTCAGTCTTCCCCTACGTCACCAACGCCAACATCTACGCGCCGACGATGATGGTAGCGGAGAAGGCTGCCGACCTGATCGCGGGCAACACACCGTTGGCGCCAACGCGTATGGAATTCTACCGGCACCGTCCATAGTACGCGCTGCAAGTCCGCACCTCTATGTAGAGGTGGGTTTGCTCGAATTGAATTCGACGAGCCTTTGCCAGTCGATCGCTTTGCTCGGAGTATAGAAATCTGCTGCAAACTCCTCGGTAAAGGTGTTGATGAGTTCACCGTAAGCGCGGGCAAATTCCTCATTCACCTCTTTGGCTCGATGTCCCAGCGGTTCAACGATATCCTGGTAGAGACTCGAATCTTCGGAGATGAATTCCCCAAAGGCCTGTCTTTGTTTTCCAGTAAAGCAAGCTGGCCAGACGATATCCTTGCTGCATCGACTGAGTCTTGAGCAAGCTGAAAGTACTCCGGCAATATCTCCATGCCAATTGCATTTCGCCGCATCTGAAGCGCCACCTTCACTGTCGTGCCTGAACCCATAAAAGGATCAAGTACACAGTCACCTGGTTGCGTAAAGAGCTTGATAAACCATTTGGGTAAATCGTCAGGGAAAACAGCGCTGTGATTACGATTCTTCGTCTCAGTCGCCATGTGCAAAACGTTGGTAGGGTATGCCTTGTCACGGCCGATCCAGTTCGCCACACGCTTGCCAAAGCCGCTGCCAACTTTGGATGGATCACGCATGTTGTCAGTGTGGCTGAGCTTCTTCAGGCGGCGCTCGGCCCAATCTCCCATCGGCACCATGACTTCGTCTTGGTACATATGGAACTTTCGGTCTTTGTTAAACTGCAGGAGTCGTTCCCAAGAATCGCGAAATCGGTTCGGCCATTTGCCTGGATAGCTATTTTTCTTATGCCAGATGAACTCTTCCGTCCAAAGCCACCCTTGCTGTCGCATCGCCAGAATCAGCTCAATCACATAGGTGTGTCGCTCACCGTTGACTACTTTTTCTTTGATATTCAGCACAAAGGTGCCGGTCGGCTTTAGCACACGCGACAATTCTGCCGACACCGGCAGGAACCATTCAACATAGTCGTCGGGCTTGACTCCACCGTACGTTGTCGAACGGCTGTCGGCATACGGGGGTGAAGTCACGACCAAATCTACCGACTCAGCTGGGAGCATCCTCAACTGCTCTCTGCAGTCTCCTAGATACAAACTTGCATCCACCATGAAAGCATCTTCCTCTCCCGGCCGGCGACTGTCCCAGTGCGTTGTACTCGTCAGTCACGCCACAGAATGTGTGATAGTCTACCAGAATCAGGACAGGCTGTCGAACATTCATTCTGATTGGCCGTTGAGTGACTCAACCTACGCCGCACTCACATGAATGTTGCGCTGTGGAACACGAAAAGTACCGCATCATAGGCACCGAGCTGCACCACCAGTCGCCCTTCCTCTGCACGGCACAGGCGGTTGCCGACAACGTCACGCCAGCGCCCGTCGACCGGCACCGGCAGTTCTACCTCACAAGATTCTGCGCCAAAGTTGAGTGCACCCACTGCGTGGTCGCCTTCGTCGTCCCAACGGCAAAAGCGCACAAGATGCTCCACGGCAAAGTGATTGCCCAGGAAGTGAATGTGATCGCTGCGCAGCGCAGCGTGGCGACGGCGCGCCCGAATCAAGCGCTTGACCGCCTCCATGTGTGCACGAAATTTGGGCTGCGCCAGCTTGCTCCACTGCAACGGGACGAAATCGATCGTGCGCGGGCTGTCATCGCCGAACTCCTGCCCTGCGTAGATCATGGGGACCCCCGGTGCAGCAAAGACCGCTACCAGGCCGAGTAGAGCCTGTGCCAGCACCACATCCTGCAGCGTCATACCCTGCGGCTTGGCAATGTGCTTCCCAGTGTAGAACTTGATTTCGTGCTCGGGACGTACCTCATCATGACTACACGAATAATTGACAACCTGGGGTGACGCGCGAAACCCCAGGTCACGATAGCCACCGATGGCTCGAAAGATGTCTTTTTTCTCCCACTCCCAGCGCTGGTTGATCACATCGTCGAGTGTGTGATGAAAGTGACCGTTCCAGACTGCATCCATCTCCGTATCCTGCACGAGCCGAGCCGCATTCTTC
>CAIRNL010000790.1 GCA_903879975.1 uncultured Chloroflexota bacterium
CGAGAACGCCATCGCCCACCTCTCCCCGCTGGCTGATGTGTCTGCCGCCCAGCGGCCGTACTTGCTCTCCAGCCATGACGTGGTTGCACGTGTGCGCCGGTGGAGCGGGCAGCGCCGTATTGGCCACACAGGCACATTGGATCCCATGGCGAGCGGCCTGTTGCTGCTCTGCCTGGGCAACGCCACTCGTCTGGTCGAGTATTACCAGCACCAACGCAAGCGCTACATGGCAACGGTTGTCCTCGGTGTGGCCACCGACACGGACGATGCTACAGGCGCGGTCGTGCAACGCCAGGCGGTTCGAGCGCTCGATCACGCCGCTATCGACGCGGCGCTGGACACCTTGCGCGGCACGGTCGAACAACGTGCGCCAGCCTATTCAGCCATCAAGCAGAATGGAGAAACGCTCTACGCGCGAGCGCGCCGCGGAGAGGCAGTCGACGCGCCCGTGCGCACGGTGACCTTCTACTGCATCGACGCAGTGGATTTCACGGCGCCGGATCGATTGACCCTGCGCGTCGAGTGCTCGGCTGGCACCTACATTCGCAGCCTGGCCCGCGATCTCGGCACGCTGCTGGGCACGGTCGCCCACCTTGGCATGTTGCGCCGCGAAGCTATTGGCAGCTTCACCCTGGCGCAGGCGCACACGCTTGCGGAGATCGAGGCGTGCTGCCGGGTGGAAGAGCTCGCCAGCAGGCTGCTGCCCCCTGGCACCGGCCTGCCGTTGCCCGTGCACACGCTGAACGGGGACGAGCTACGCCGCATGGGCCACGGCCAGATCGTGCGACTGGCAGGCAGCGCCTGCGCCGGCGAGAGCATGCTCGCCAGCGCCTCCGACGAACACGGACAATTTGCCGGCATCATGCGCCGGCTCGACGCGGCCCAGGACGGAGATTCGTGGGCATGGAAAGCCGAGAAATGGCTGCGATAACCTCTTCCCAGGAGCCTGCCGTGCGCGGCATGCATACGGTCGATGATGTGCGCAAGCTGCACCTCGCCGGCCCTACGGTCCTCACCATCGGCAATTTTGACGGCATCCACCGCGGCCACCAGTCGCTGCTGCGTCACATGGTCAGCCTGGCGCAGGGGCTGGTACAGGCCGGCCATGCGACGGCACGGACGGCGCTCCTCACCTTCGATCCTCACCCGCTCAGTGTCCTGCGTCCGGACCAGCCACACTTCCTGCTGACCACGCCCACCGAACGGCTCGAGCTGGCCGCGGCATGTGGCATCGAGCTGGGTATCGTCCAGCCGTTCAATCTCGAGGCAGCGCAACTGGCGCCGCGCGACTTCATGGAGTGGATGGTGCGCCACCTAGGGCTGGCCGTCCTGGTGGTAGGGCCGGACTTTGCCCTGGGACGCAACCGCAGCGGTGACATCGATACCCTCCGTGCACTCAGTACAGAGATGGGCTTTGGTATTGAGGTCATTGCGCCAGTGGAAGGGGGCCATCACCCCGTGCGCAGCAGCCATGTACGCGAATTGTTGCGCATGGGCAGCGTCGACGCAGCGGCCACAATTCTGGGGCGATCCTACCGCGTGGCAGGGCCGGTGATATTGGGTGACCAGCGCGGGCGACAGGTCGGCATCCCAACGGCCAATGTTCACGTACCAGCCAACAAACTGTTGCCAGCGGATGGCGTCTATGCCACCTGCACTACCATCACGACCTACGACCGCGTCTACCGGCTCCCCAGCGCCACTAACGTTGGAGTACGGCCCACGGTCGACGGCGTGCACCGACGCGTCGAAACACACATTCTGGACTTTCCACCACCGGGTCAGGTGGACAATCTTTATGGCCGCACGATTGCCGTGGACTTTCTGTTCCGGCTGCGCGGCGAAAAACGCTTTGCCAACATCGATGAACTGGTCGAACAGATTCACGCCGACATTGCCCAGGCACGTATTCTGCTCACCTCGCCGCTGACGCGCTCCAGCAGTGAACTGACGGGCGAGGAATAGGCGGTTGCACTGTGCAGTGGGACGCACCGGCGGTTGTTGCAATCGCAGGCGCGCGTCGAAGAATTTCAGGGTATGGGTGCAAATGATGAATTCTCAATTTCGTGTCCTTGTTCTGTTTGTCGTTGCATGGGGGATGATAGCCGGCTGTGCCCGCCCCGCAGTGCCGGATTCCATCGCCTACCCGGTCCGTGACGGTGGACCCAACCCGCCCATTCTCGACCCGAATCTGCGGGGGCTGGCCAACCGCAACATCCAGTTGATCAGCGACCTGGCCGGGATGCAAGCCTGCCTAGACGGCGGCGCCTCGGCCTACGGCGTCACCCTGCAAACGACCAACGTGCGCAGCGACACCACGGTCGATGCATGCCGGCTCGGCAAAATCCCACGCGGGACACTGGTGGAGATTACCGGCTATACAGTCGTCCGGCAACCG
>CAIRNL010000791.1 GCA_903879975.1 uncultured Chloroflexota bacterium
CGCCGCCAAACTGCGTCTTGTGGAGATTGCCGACGAGATCATCAGCCTGCTGGTGAACGACCCCCAGGCCAACGTGCGTGTGACCCTGGAAATCAACGCCGAATTCCCGAACGGAGCACCCGACTCCACAAAGCGAGCCGTAGCAGAAAACGCAGCGAGCCTGGGCTTTCGGAACCGGACATGGGAATAACAACCTGGGTGCGCCGCGATCTATTGGAGGTAATCTGAACACGCGCAGGCGGTGCAGGCCGTTGAGGGCGACCGATTCGAACGAACGGCTGCCGGCGGGGGAACCATCGGCGCTGCCATGTGGTACTGCTTGTGCTCTACGGGCCAGCATCGGCTTTTCCTTGCGCCGCGCTAGCGTCGCTTCTCGCTCCACCCACTGGGACGCCTTCGCCGCCACAGAGACGCCTGCAGCGCCGGGTTGCCGGGCGTCTGCTTGATGGCGCCCCTGACCAACTCGTCGGCGCGGCCGTGACGCTCGGCCCAGGTGATCAGATTGAAGATCACAACGCGCAGATTGTCGCCCATAGCAATGGCGGCCAAGCGCTGGTTCAGCTTGTAGCGCACCATCATCACCAGCTCGGCTTCGGATGGATAGGCGTCAAGCAGCGCCTCGGTGAGATCGTCGATCTGTTCGCCGTCGAGAGAAGTCATAGGTCGACCGGGTTAGGGTTGATCACGGACAGGCAACAGCATCCGCATGGCAATGGAGTGTAGCCAAGAGCTGGGGTATGTGTCAAGTTGAAATTTTTTTGGGGGGGGTGCCGCTTGGGGCGGCGAACGTAACTGCAGTATCGCATGGTCTGGGCTGTGGAGCAAGCGGATAGGAGGCGTCACCGAGTCAGGGGGGAGCGCTGCATGCAAAAAGGGCAACTGGCCGCCCCCCGACACAAGAAGGCTTTTGCGAAAAATTTCGACCGGCTTCGCTGGGGAAGAGGGGGGCGGCCAGCCCCCCTCTGTGGGGGCCGGGCTGCCCGGCGTGCCCGTGGCCTACCCGGACGCGCAGCACAGCGCGTTCGCCGTGAAGTACATCACCCTGGCGGTTGTGGCGGCGGTGCTGGCCTTCGCCCTTGGCGAACTGAACGGCTGGCAGCTGATGGTCTCGGTGCTGGTCTACGGGCTGTTCCTGATCGCAGGCTGGGTGCTGCTTTCGGTGATCGACAGCCGCCAGTTCCTGCCCATGTTGGCGATTGGGGCGACGTTCCTGTTGCAGCGCCGCTACCTGCGCGCCCAGGAGGGCCTCGCGCTGGCGCGGATCGAGGCGGAGCAGGCCGCGGCGTTCTACCGGCAAGACACGCACCTGGCCGCCGTGCGCGCCGAACTGGACGCCCGGCGCGTGGTGGGCGCGGAACTGGCCCAGGCCAGCCGCAGCCCAGCCCAGAGCTACGCCAACCGGGTCTCCACCTACGTGGCCCCCGTCCCGGAGCCGGTGGCTGTGGGCCAGCCCACCCCGTGGGACGGGTGGGAAGATGAGTCGCCACCCCAGGAGGATGCGCCCCGGCTGGTGGTGGACGAACTCAAGGCACGGATGCTGAACTTCTTGGCCGATGCCTACATGGGCGGCAAGATCGACGCCCACGGGCGCATCACCTGCGGCGTGCCCTGGGGCAAGCGGGGCGGCATGACGGACACGGAGCGCCAGCGGGTGCTGGAACTCTTTGTGCTGGCGGCCAACGCTAACGGCGGCGCGGTGATCTGGGAGGACAAGGAGCGGCGCGGCTGGTACGTGGATGTGAAGCGGTACAAGAGCGCCGGGCGGCTCGTGGCCGTGTTTCAGGGTATTGTGACCGCGCGCGGGTGATTCTGGCGCGCCGCAGCGTGCTTTTTGCGGGCTGGCGGGGTAGGTGATCCGGTGGGTGGGTGCGCGGGTGGGGTGGGCACCGTCTCTGGGGCGGCGGACATGCGACCACCAATCGGAACAGGGAAGGGCAGGTGGCTGGCCCCGGCCACACCTCTTCAAACTCTGAACGAACCCGCCCAACGCAAGAGTCGGTGCTGGGCAGGCTCGTTACTTCAGGTATACAGTTGCTTACTTGCTCTTGGGAAAACTGAACCGCTTGACAGCTTTTGTCTCGAACTTCATGTCCACAAGATTGGCGCTTGCAGGCACGTCAAAGACAAATTCACAGGTCGCCGTTTCACCAGGATCGATTTTGCCACAAACACGCTGAGCTTCTTCGTAGCTTTTCCCTGTGTCATCAATCGCAAGTGCTTGTATGGCTGATCCATACGCAGGATCGACCGTCTCTTCATCGAGATTGGTGAAGTTTGCAGTGTAGAGTACAAGAACATTGTCCGGGCCTGATGGGCTTACCTGCCTATACTCCTTCTCATAGTCGCCCTCCAACGTCTGAACGCCTACCGGCTCAATCAGGAAGATGCCTACCTGTCCCGCGACAGGTGCACTCAGGTTTGCATCTGCAAGTGGGGCAACGGCGTCAATTTTGACGGTTACTGGAACTTTCAAACGGTACGTCTTGTCGCCTACCGTCAGTTCGATCTCTGCCATGGTTTGCAGTTCGTCGGCAACGCCGATTGTCCCGCTGGCATCATCCCATGTGATCGTGATGGGGGCATCCTCGCCTTGTGAATCCTGCGCGATTGCGGGCAGGGTGGCCAAGCCAACCAGCGCAATAATCAAGGCAAAGATGACGGACAGGTGTTTGTACATCGTGGTCTCCTTGTCTGGGTGTAGACAAATATACCTTGATTGCTAGTTGAGCGATGGTGAATTTGGCGTTCATAGGATCTCAGGAGAGGATGGAGTTGCTAAACAACCGTCCAAAGGAGAGAACCATGAACGCCACCTGGATTATAA
>CAIRNL010000792.1 GCA_903879975.1 uncultured Chloroflexota bacterium
AGGGCCAACCGCAGCGCGCCAATCAACCGATCGTTCCACCCTACCTTTCGCTCCGGGTCACGGCCGACACGGGACACGGTGTCGCGCACATAGGGATTGACCATGCGCCGGATCAAATCGTCGACATAGTCGGCAAGGCCAGCAGCAGAGAAGAGTGGATCGACACCAGCATACCGTGCGCAGAGCGCTACGCCAGATTCCTCGACCATCGCCGTCCGGACAAAATCGATCACGTCGGGGCGACGGCGCAGTTCGTCGATCCGGCGATACCCCAGCCTGTGAGCCAGGTAGGCCGCCAATGCATGGCCAGCATTGTGGCCGTAGAGTTTGGCCTCAGCAAAAGGCGCCAGGTCTGCCTTCTCCACAAAGACCTCAATGCCACGGACAAAGTCTGCCCACTGCGGAGCGACCCCGCTGCCATCCCCTGGCCGCCGAATCTGCGAGATGTAGATGCGATTGAAGGCCTCGACCAGGTAGGCCCGATCCAAGCCGGGCGCCAGCGGCTGCAAGCCGGCCATCTCGTCCGGCGCGCCGCTCATCTTGCCGATGACTGTGTCCAGAAACTGCACCTTGGCGGCCACCCGATTGCGTCGGTTTGCAGGTATGGCAGCCAGCACGGCAGTGCGCAGCAACTCAGCAGCATGCGTGTGATTCTCGGCTGCGTAGAGAATGGCCGGCGGCCCATCCACTTCAGCTTTGCGCAGCAGGCCGTCGGCCAGAATCTGTGCAACACTGTTATCGGAACCCGCTGCGTAGAACTGTACACTTGGCAGCGCGGTGGCCATCTCTGTTGCGTCCGCTACAGCCGCCACCAGATGCGCCCGGTCGTCGGCAACGTGCGGTGCGTAAATTTCCACCGGGCGCACTGTCAGCCTGTCGATGGCGTCGTCGCGGCCAATATTGACCGTGAATGCGGCGGCGGCGCGCACTGCAGCCACCACCTCCGGCACGATTTCGGCGACGACCAGGCGATGGAAATTGTGCGACAGGTGCGCTTCGGCCAGGAAGAGGCCGGCCTGAATGGGACCGAAGCCGAAACCGACAAAGCTCGTCATCGCATCTCTTGGCCACCAGTCACATTGATAGCCTGCCCGGTCATGTAGTTCGACTGGTCGGATGCCAGAAAGACGAGCACATTGGTCACATCGTCGTAGGTGCAGCCGCGACGCATGGGCACCTGGTCTACATAGCGCTGACGCACCTCCTCTTCAGAGATGCCCAGCCGCTTGCTGTACTGCTCGTAGAGCGAGCCGACCCACAGCGGCGAGTCGAGCAGATTCCCTGGGCAGATGGCATTGGCGCGTACCCCGTACTCCGCTAATTCCAGCGCGATACTCTGTGTCAGGCCGATGCCGCCAAATTTGCTGGCTGCATACGCGCCATTTTTGAAGCTGCCCTTTTTGCCCGACTTGGAATTAATTTGGAGGATGACACCGCTGCGCTGGCGCTTCATCACTGCGGCCGCGTGCTTGGCACAGAGGAAATAGCCGGTGAGGTTGACGTCCATGACCAGTTGCCAGTCGCGCAGGCTCATCTCGTCGACGGGGCCGGAGCGCACGACGCCAGCATTGGCGACCAGGATATCCAGCCGGCCAAACTCGCTCACCACGGTATCGACCATGCTGCGCACCTGCGCTTCGTCGGCCACATTCACCGGCAGCGCCAGTGCCCGCCGGCCCGTCTCGTTGGCAACAGCGATCGCCGTCTGCTGCGCCTGTCCGGCATTGAGATCGGCTACCACGACGTCACAGCCCTCACGTGCCAGGCGCAAACAGATAGCAGCACCCAATCCCTGGGCGCCACCGGTCACCAGTGCAATTCGATCGGTCAATATCATTTTCGTCCCTACAGCATCACGCGTAACAACTCATCCTCGGCCGCGCGCGTCCACATCCCGTCGGCATCTAGCTGTGCGGCCACAGTCGGCAATACCTGGTTCAGTTCGGTCAGCGGCGTGAGCGGCAACGGCTTGCCTAAGTTCGGATAGATGACCACCTTGCCGGCAAAACGTCCGTCCGCCACTGCGTGCAGCCCATCGGCCACCCCTTCGAGCCCAGCGATCGCAGCCACCGAGTGGTTGGTCGGCAGTTGTTGGCTCTCCACCAGGTCGCGCATATGGCGCAAGTCGTCAATCGAAGAACCGCTGGTGCCGGTGAAGCGCAGGCCGCGCTGGGC
>CAIRNL010000793.1 GCA_903879975.1 uncultured Chloroflexota bacterium
AAGTGTATTTCCTGTCCAGACAACGAAGCGGCGCATGCTGTGCATCCTGATCGGAATCGTCGGCGGTATTTTCGCTGCGAATACTGGCTCGGGGATTGACACGCTGACCTTCATGGTGCTGACACTCACCTTCGGGATCCACGAGAAGGTCAGTACGCCCAGCACCGTGATCATCATGGGGATCAATTCAGTCGTGGGGTTCTTTCTGCACGGCGTTGTCCTGCAGGACATTGGCATCGTTTGGAACTACTGGCTCGTCTGCATTCCGATTGTCATCTTGGGTGCGCCATTCGGCGCCTGGATTGCCAGCCGTGTCAACCGCGACATCATCATCCTCCTGTTGCTTGCCTTGATCAGTGTTGAGCTGGTGACGACAATCTGGATCATTCCATTTACACCTGAAATGATCCGCTTTGCTGGGATCACCGTATTGGTCTGCATCCTCTGGTTTACTGTCATGCTGTTCTATCGCTATCGCCGTCTGCGGCTGCAGGGTAATGCGCCCTATGCGATGGGGTCAATGCGGGGATCTGTCGCTGAGTGACAGTCTCGGCCAGGGGTAGGTTCAAACGCTTCCCGGATGGAGCACTGGCTGGGTCGACAACAGGGAGAGGCGGAGATCCAAGGCAGTTTTCTGAAGGCGGGCAACTATCTTTGCTCTGAAGTTGTGCAACAAAAGGAGAGAACATAATGCGTGTGTGTGTGATTGGGGCCGGAGCAGCAGGTCTGACTACGGCCAAACATCTGTCGGAAGAGGGAATTGCGTTTGACATCCTGGAGAAGCGCGACAGCCTGGGGGGGCTATGGTATTTCGACAAGACGATGTCCAGCGTCTCCGACAGCACGGTGGCCAGCAGTTCGAAGACGTTCCTGCAGTTTTCTGATTTTCCGATTGCGGCAGGGGCAGACGATTTCCCTCACCATACGGTCTATCTGGAGTACCTCCATCAATACGCAAAAGCGTACGGTCTCTTGGCACAGATTCGTTACAACACCACCGTCACAGCCCTGTGCAAGCGCGGCGCCGGCTGGGAGGTGACCTTCCAACAAAATGGCGAAACCCAGACGCGCGCCTACGATGCAGTTGCAGTCTGTTCTGGGTTGCACCATATCCCGCTCATCCCTGACATCGCCAATCGTGAGGCATTCCAGGGGAACGTCGTCCACTCGTCTCTGCTCAAGGATATGGAAGAGCTGAAGGGCAAACGCGTGGTCGTCGTGGGTGGCGGAGAAAGTGGCGCAGATATGGTGAAGGAGTTGACGCCACTGGCAGGCAAACTCTATTTTTCGCTGCGCCGCGGCATGGCGCTGACCCGAAACTTCAGCCCAGAGAAACTGCCGGCCGACTTCGACTCGACCCGGGCAAAAGTATGGTTGCCCCGCCAATTCCTCCACGATTACAACGTAGACTGCCGGCTCCCGGACAAGTACTCTCGTTTCAAGACGATCTATACGCTCCTGGGGTTGCCTGTCCTGCTCGTCCTGCTGTTGATCGCCCCCCGGAAGGCAGCCCCGCTGCTCAAGTATCTGTTCAGTTGGAAGGCATGGAGCGCACTCGTCAAGTCTCCGCCACGCCATGGCCCTGCGTCTGGGGTTGAATTAAGCCGCGCATGTACGGAGTTTTGTCAGGAAATCCCGCAGTCCGAACAGGAAATCCAGCAGAAAGCCTATCAGTTGAAGTTTCTATTTGACTGGTATTCGGGCACGTTGCACAACACACAGCCCTTCACCAAACGAATGGAATTCCTGCGCGGGATCGTGGAGCATTCCGTCAAAATGATGCCTGGAATCCGCTCATTTCAGGGGGGGAAGACCGTCGAATTCGATGATGGGTCTCAGGAGGAAATCGACACGATCGTCCTGTGCACTGGCTTTCGCACCTACCTGCCTTTCTATACTGACAACCCTAGACTGGATGGCCGCAGTCTCTACAAGAATGTCTTCCTGCCAGAGGATCATTCGCTGGCCTTCATCGGCTTTGCGCGCCCCAACGTGGGGGCGCTGCCGCCTGTAGCCGAGTTACAGGCGCGCTGGTTTGTGGGCGTTGTGGCAGGAAAACTTCAGCTGCCGGACGCGGCAAGCATGCGTGCGACTATTCAGGCCGACGCTGCGCAGTACAATCGTGTCCGTGCCAACTATGCTGAGCGATTGAACAGCCTGGTGGACTATCATGTCTATACCAATCAGCTGGCCAGTCTGATTGGGTGTCAGCCACAGCTTTGGCGGTTACTGACCAGGCCCAAGCTGCTTTATCTCTGTCTGTTTGGCCCGTACGCGTCCTATCAATATCGGCTGCACGGCTACGGCGCCAAATTCGACATGGCGCTGGCAGCAGCTGAACAGATTCCGGCTGTCCCAGCCGAACGTGTGTTGCAGCACAGCATCGTCTATGCGATGAAGCCTGGGTTCCACCTGCTGAATCGGTTGGGTTTCCGTCAACTAAAGCCTGTTTTCTAAAGACCCAGTACTGTGCGGTACGGATGGCGGTCAGGCACGAGGAGAAGAGAATGCAGCTAGAGCCAGCAGCGCTGATGGCCGAGGTCGAAAAACTGACTGGACTATCGGATTGGGGGGCAGGCGACTTCCTAGAGCCGCTGCAGCGCTTCCTATGGTCGTTGCAGCATGAGGCAAACCTGACCCCCACCGGAGCAGAAGTCTTCCGGCAGGAGACGCTGCGGCTGCTATCGAATCGGCTGCAGTTG
>CAIRNL010000794.1 GCA_903879975.1 uncultured Chloroflexota bacterium
CCGGCAGGTCCAGTGCCTGTCGCACCAGCGCTGGGACAAACAGCGGTGCGCACATCCAGCAGGTGCCCAGCCCAGCGGCCTGTGCGGCCAGCAACAGGTTCTGGCAGGCAAGGGCTACACTCTGCACAGCCATCGTACGTTCGGCCTGGCTGCGCTCTGCGTCCGGGTAGATGTCCATCTCCGCCAGCGTCAGGCACGGCACAATCAGCACCGGCGCTCCTGTCAGACGAGCATGGCTGATCGCGATTCGCCGTGTGATCGCTTCCCGATCTGCACCGTCGCCCATCAGATCGGCTTGCCATGCCGCCGCCATCGTCGTACTCAAGTGCGCCTTGGTCGCCGCCTCCGTGATCACGCAGAAACGCCAAGGTTGCCGATTGTGCGCCGAGGGCGCCCAGATCGCCGCCTCCAGCAACGATTCCAACAGGGTACGATCTACCGGTGTCGGCGTATAGCGTCGAATCGACCGCCGCGCACGCGCAAGGGACAGGAAGGCGACCAATGCGTCGCCGGGCACGATCTCCGCTTTTGGCGCAACAAACTCTCGCTGAATTGACACTGGGCCTATTATAGCATGGCGCGCAGTGGGGGAAAATCAGTTCAGGGAACGAGGGGCAGGAACCGCCCCCTACTCCCTACTCCCCGCCTCCCATCCCCTTTCCACTTTCGATGCTCGGAGGTGTACAATGAAAAAGCCTCACACTCAGACCGCGAAATCGAGGAGTAACCAAAATGACTGAACCTCGCTACACCCGAGTTGCCATGTATTTGCAGGACAAGCACCCGATTCGAGATGGTATGGAGTATGCGCGCTATGCCGAGAGGAAGGGCTTCGAAGCCGTCTGGCAGGCAGAGAGCCGTCTTGTGCGCGATGCTATCGTGCCCATGGCCGCCTTTGCTGGCGTCACGGACCGCATCGACATCGGCTCCGGCGTCATCAACAACTGGACGCGCAACATCGGCCTGCTGGCAGCCACCTTTCTGACGCTGGATGACCTGGCTCCTGACCGTATCATTTGCGGCATCGGCGCCTGGTGGGATCCGTTGGCCAAAAATGTCGGCATCGACCGGCGCAAACCGCTCACTGCCATGCGCGAAACCATCGAGGTGATGCGCCGCCTGCTGGCCATGGAACGCGTCACTTTCCACGGTGAATTCCATCACGTAGACGGGATCGAACTGGATGTGGTGCATGGCCGTCGCGAGCCGCGCAACGTGCGTATCATGATCGGAGCCACCGGCCCGCAGATGATGGAACTGACCGGCGAAATCGCCGACGGCGCAGTGCTCAACTACTGCGTACCGCCGGAATACAATATCGAGGCAATGGAGCAGCTCGAGCGTGGCGCGGCCAAGGCCGGGCGCAGCATCGACGACATCGATCGGCCGCAACTGGTCGTCTGCTCCGTGCACGAGGAGCGCAAGGTTGCGCTCGACGGCGCGCGTGAACTGCTCACCCAGTACCTGGCTCAGCAGCCACACATTGCCAAGGCCAGCGGCGTCAAGCCCGAGGTTGTACAGCAGATCCAGTCGATTTTGGGCTGGCCGGCGACCAAGGAGCAGGTGCGCGCGGCGATGAAGTATGTGCCCGATGAACTGGTGCAGCGTATCACCGCCAGCGGCACGCCGGCTGAGGTCAAGGCCAAGGTGCGCGAGTACATGAAATATGGCGCAACCTGCCCGATTCTCTACCCGCTGGGCGATGCGAAACTGATGATCGATACTTTCGCCGATGGATTCTAAAGGGATGGAACGGGTTCGGGAGATCGACAGATGAATTGCATCGATTGCGACGTGGACCGCACACGGAAGAGCCACATCCGCCTGATGTTCAATACGCTGGCAGTGCTGACCTACATTCTGGAGGATGTCGACCCGGCGCGCGCGACGACGTTGCGAGACCCTAACGACGGCGACAAGGGCTGGACGACGCTGGAGGTGCTCTGCCACCTGCGCGACTACGACCGCATCTTTCTCGATCGGGCGCGCCTGATGCTGGCCCAGGCCGATCCGCGCCTGCCCGGCTACGACCATGAATATCTGGCCGTCGAGCGCCGCTACAACGAACAGGAACTTGCTGCGGTGCTGGCGGACTTACAGAAGTCGCGCGCCGAGTTCATTGCCTTCTTCGAGGCGCTCGACGAGGTGCAGTGGCAACGTGCCGGCGTTCACCCTGAGCGCGGCCGCTTCACGATGGACGACGCACTCATGCAGGTGGGGCAGCACGATGCCCTCCACCTGGAACAGATGACGCGCATTCTGCGAGGTTGATGGCATGGGGGCTTTTTTGCGCATGATGCTGAGCGTTACGCTGTCGGCAGTCGCCGTTCCATTCTACCTGCGCTGGGTCGCCGACCAGGCAGAGCGCCAGGTCGACAAAATGCAGAAGGCTGTGCACTTCACGCCGGGCGCCGAATCGCCCATCACGCCGGAGGTAATTGCCGGTGCAGGCGGGCTGGGAATCAGCCACTTTGCCGTAGGGCGACTGCTCGGACTCCGTTGGTGGCAGGCCGTGTTGAGCCTCACCGCCGGTGCGGCGATCGGCACAGCTGTCTTCCTCTATCGCATGATGGCAGAGGAGTAAGAGCAGGCCATGTACGCTTTCTATCACTCACCTACGACGCTCGATGAAGCGCTGCGCTGGAAGGCAGAACTCGGCGACCGGGCACGGGTCATGGCCGGCGGTACCGACCTGCTGATCGAGATCGAACGCGGCGTGCGCAAGACGCCCGACGGCGGCGCGCCGGGCATCATCGATCTGACACGCGTTCCAGGTCTTGCCGAAATCCGCGCAGTCGATGGCACGATTCAGCTCGGCTCGCTCGTCACGCACAACCAGTGTGTCGCCGACCCGCTCATCGTCGAGCGGGCATTTCCGCTGGCGCGCGCCTGCTGGGAAGTGGGTGCGCCGCAGATTCGCAACCGTGCCACGGTTGTCGGCAATATCATCACGGCCAGCCCCGCAAACGACGCAGTGGTGCCGCTCCTTGCACTCGGTGCACGCGTCACGATCCAGAGTCTCGCGCGCGGCGAACGCAGTGTGCCGCTGGGCGAGTTCGTCACAGGCTTCCGTAAGGTCGACCTGGCGCCCGACGAAATCGTGACTGCGATCTCCTTCCCGGCCATGCGCCCGCATCAGGCCGGTACGTTCATCAAACTGGGCCTGCGGCGCGCCCAAGCGATCAGCGTCGTCAGCGTGGCGGTCCTGATCGAACGGGCCGAAGCTGCGCTCGATGCGCCGGTGACGAGTGCAGCCATTGCTCTGGGCGCAGTGGCGCCGGTCGTGACGCGGGCGACGGCAGCCGAGGCCTATCTGGCTGGTAAGAGGCTCACAGCCGAGCACAACGCTGCGGCTGCAACATTGGCTGTCGAAGCGGCCACCCCGATTGACGACGTGCGCAGCTCAGCCGAATACCGGATCGGCATGGTGCGCGCCCTGGTTGGCCGCGCGCTGCGCCAGCTTGCGGCCGGCACAGAACGCATCGGCTGGCCGGCGCACCCTGTTCTCCTGTGGGGTAGCAGTGGCGGCCGGTGGCCAGTCACCGCCGCACTGGCCGGAGAGCCGGGGCATGCGGCGGTCAACGGTTCCTCGGTCGAACTCTCCGGCAGAATGACGCTGCTGGACAGCCTGCGCGCCGCCGGCTATACCGGGGTCAAGGAAGGGTGCGCAGAGGGCGAGTGCGGCGCGTGTACGGTCTTTCTGGACGGTATGGCAGTGATGGCCTGTATGGTGCCGGCCGAGCGCGCGTGGGGCAGTCGTGTGACGACGGTGGAGGGGCTGGGCGTTGCCGATCACCTGCATCCGGTCCAGCAGGCGTTTGTGCAGGCCGGCGCTGTGCAGTGCGGCTACTGCACGCCCGGTTTCATTATGAGCGCAGCCAAGCTGCTCGAAGAGCGCCCGCATCCCACAGACGCCGAAGCAGCCGAGGCGCTGACAGGCAACTTCTGCCGCTGCACGGGGTATCGCAAAATTCTCGATGCAGTCGTGGCTGCCGGGCAAAATTCAGGTGCGACGACATAGCAAGAGCGCCATGGATCGGCGCCTGCGCTGTTTCTGTTGCGTCCGAGAGGAACGAACGGTGGGCTGGTAGGCCATCGGAAAGGAATCGAAAGCACCGACTATGAGCGCTGCTGCTGTTGCCCAACGACGTACTTTTTTCCAAACGCTCTGGTACTGGCTCTTGCGCGCGTTGGGGTGGGACGGCGTCTATCACAAGCCGGACGCAGAAAAGTTTATTATCATCGTGGCACCCCACACGTCGAACTTTGATTTCTTCATCGGCTTCATCTACAGCCGTGCGTTTGGCATGCCTTCGCCGAATTTCCTGGCCAAGGACACGGCTTTTCGTGGGGTCATGGGACCCATCGTGCGCTGGCTGGGTGGTATCCCGGTCAACCGGCGCGAGCGCACAAATTTCGTCGACCAGGTGGTCAACGCATTCAATACGCGCAAGCGTATGATCCTGGCGATCACGCCCGAGGGCACGCGCAGCAAGGTGGAGTATTGGAAGTCAGGCTTCTATCACATCGCACTCAGGGCGAACGTTCCCATCGTCATGGCCACCATCGACTACGCGCGGAAGTTCATCACCTGCGGCGATATGGTGATGGCGACCGGCGATATGGAAGGAGACATCGCAAGGATTCGCGCCTTCTTTGCCGGCTCGACGGGACGGTATCCTGAACGCCAGGGTGAGATTCGGTTTCGACCGGCGGATGCTGCTGCAATCCAAGCGGAAACTGACGACGCAGGGACAGCTGCGGCTCCATCGTCGCCTCCTGACAGCGCCGCATCCCGCGCTGCCAATGGGTATCCCCCAGCCTGATCGACGTCGTAAGTCCGTCCACGGTGATTCTTCCGCTTCACAGACCTGGTTTCTATCGACCTTTTCTTTCGCTGAGCGTGCCGCGCGCCAGCGCAGCAGCGGCCAGGCTCCCGCACGCGCGCACGACCTCAATCAGACCGGCAAAGCGCCGATCCTGCGTGTGACCACGCTGGTAGCGGGCGTAGATCTGCTGCACGATCACGGCGATCTTGAAGAGGCCGTAGAGGTAGTAGAAGAGCGGATCGTTGACAGGCCGGCTGCTGACTGCAGTGTAGCGGTCGACGACCTGTTGGCGGGTGAGGTTGCCCGGGAGCGTCGTCAAGCCAAGCAGAGCCTGCAAGGCCGGCGGATCGCCCGGCTCGATCCAGTATCCCAACGTTGTGCCCAGGTCCATGAGCGGGTCACCGAGGGTGCACATCTCCCAGTCCAGC
>CAIRNL010000795.1 GCA_903879975.1 uncultured Chloroflexota bacterium
GTTCAACGATGAGATCAAGTACCACATCAGGTTAAAGAGAGGCGATGTCGGCAAGTATGTCCTGTTGCCCGGAGACCCCGGTCGCTGTGAGGTCATTGCCGCCAAAGACCAGGGCGCGGCTGGTGAGCTCGTACCCTACGCTTTGGGGCCCCACCTGGAGCGGTTCTGGCTGGACATGGCTGCCGCCGCCCAGGCCAAAGGAGAGTACGTCCGGCATGCGGAAATTGGTGCGCACGCCGCCGACGCGCACGGCGATCGAAGCCTCGCGCGGGAAGCCATTGGTCAGCACGCCGACATCTGAGGTCGTACCGCCGATGTCGACGACGACGGCATCTTTCAGGCCGGAGAGGAAGGCAGCGCCGCGCATACTGTTGGTTGGGCCGGAAGCAAAGGTCAGCACCGGGTATTTCTCGACGAACTCTGCGCTCATCAGGGTGCCGTCATTCTGGCTGATGAAGAAGGGCGCCTGGATTCCCAGCGTGCGCAGCGCGTTGCGGAAAGAGTTGACGATACGCTCGGCCAGGTGAACCAGGCAAGCATTCATGATCGCTGCGTTCTCGCGCTCCAGCAGGCCGATGCGGCCGATTTCGTGTGAGAGGCTGATACGGACGCCCGGAATCTCTGCGGCTAGGAGTTCGGCAACCTTCTGCTCCTGGTCGGGGTTGACGGGGGAGAAGACACCGGAGACGGCGACGCAGTCGATGCCGGCAGCATGGATCTGGCGCGCGACGGCGCGAATTTCGGTTTCGTCCAGCGGTGCAATGAGGCGGCCGTCGAATTCGTAGCCGCCATGGACCAGGTAGCTGGCGCCGCCGATCGCCTCGACCAGGTCCTTGGGCCAGTCGACAAAGGGGCGCAGGGCTGCAGTTGCCGGCAAGCCGATCCGCACGATCGCCGTACGGCTGAGTGACCGGCGCTCGACGACGGCGTTGGTGAAGTGTGTCGTCCCCAGCATGACGGCTGTGATCGATTCAGGGGCGGCCTGGGTATCGGCCAGGATTTTGGACAGCACGTTGGTAATACCGCTGCTCACATCCGATGTTGTCGGCGACTTTGCCCAGCCGACGACGGTGCGACCGTCCATGAGCACGGCATCTGTGTTGGTGCCGCCTACGTCGATCCCGATTCGCATGGAATGAATTCTCCTCGCTTTTATGTGTTGACAAAATGCGCAACGCCGCACGAGGTGGCGTCAGGCACCATAATAACCGGCATTTGTCAGGATGCGTCAGCTGTCACCAGGTGCGGGTGGATCAGGTGACAGGCGACCAGGTGATCCTGCGCAATGGGTACCAGGCGCGGCTCTGCCTTCGTACATGCCCCGACCTGTTGTGCAGGGCAGCGTGGGGCGAAACGGCATCCTATACCCGTCCAGGGTATGCTGAAGATGTCCGATTCCAGGCTGACCCGCTCCACCATGTTTTGGTCTGGGTCGATGGATGGTACGTCGGTCAGGAGCGCCTGGGTGTAAGGGTGGCGTGATGCGCCAAAGATCTGGGCAGTGGGTCCCTGCTCGACGACTGTACCCATGTAGAGCAAGGCTGCATAGTCGCAGAGATAATGTACGACGCCCAGATCGTGTGTAATCAGCAGATAAGTCAGGCCGAGTCGTTGTTGTAGATCGATGAGCAAGTTGAGCACCTGGGCCTGGACCGATACATCCAGCGCTGAGGTTGGCTCGTCGAGAATCAGTAGCCTGGGGTGCAGAATGAGTGCCCGCGCGATGCCGATGCGCTGGCGTTGACCGCCGCTGAATTCGTGAGGAAAGCGGTTGGCATGTTCGGGCTTCAGTCCAACCATTTCCATCATTGCCAGAACCTGCTGGTCGAGGCTGGCGCCGCTGGCTTTGTGATGAATTTGCAGCGGTTCACCGATCAACTGGCGCACAGTCATGCGCGGGTTGAGCGAGGAGTAGGGATTCTGAAAGACGATCTGGATCTCCTGGCGGGCGGCGCGCATCTGTTTCTCGCTGTATTTCAACAGACTCTGGCCGCGGAATAGAATATCGCCTGCCGTTGGCTCGATCAGGCGGGGGATCATACGGGCCAGCGTGCTTTTGCCGGAGCCGGATTCGCCTACAAGACCAAAGGTTGCGCCTTCCTGAATCAGGAGTGAGACATCGTCGACGGCACGTACGGTCCGTTTGCCCTGACTGGTGTAGACCTTGGAAAGATTGCGCAGTTCAAGCAGCATGGCAGTTATTCCTTGTAGAGCACGCATGCGACCTGATGGTCGGGCGCGCTCTGCACCAGGGGTGGCCGGCCGGCGTTGCAGGGCGCGGTGGCGTGCGCACAGCGCGGGGCGAAGCGGCAGCCGGGCGGCGGCGCGTAGAGATTGGGCACGCTGCCTGGGACGCCCTGCAAGGTGCCGCGTGCGGTTGTCTCCGTAGGAATAGCCTGCAGCAGTCCGCGCGTGTAGGGATGTTGTGGATCGCGCAGGATACGCCGCACGGGGCCGGTTTCGACGACATTGCCGGCGTACATGACGGCAATGCGGTTGCAGAGTTGGGCGACGACGCCAATATTGTGCGTGATCAGCAGCACGGTCAGGTTGATTTCATGTACCAGCTCGGCGATCAGGCGCA
>CAIRNL010000796.1 GCA_903879975.1 uncultured Chloroflexota bacterium
CCGGCTCGGCAACTTGGATCAGTTCGATCTCGATATCGATGCTGATCTCCTTGCCGACGAGCCAGCCACCCGTCTCCAGCGCAGCGTTCCAGGTGAGACCCCAATCCTCGCGATTGAATTTCGTCTGGGCGCTGAAACCGTAACTTGTCGTGCCCCAGGGGCTCTTGGCGTTGCCCTGATATTCGACATCTAGTACGACGGGTTTAGTGACGTCACGAATCGTGAGGTCGCCGAACAGTCTGGCGCTGCTATCACCGGTCACCTCGACCTTGGTGCTCTTGAAGTGGAGTGATGGGTACTTTTCAACGTCCAGGAAGTCCGGCGAGCGCAGGTGCCCATCACGCTGTGCGTCCTTGGTGTTGATGCTTGCCGCGTCGATGGTGATGTCAACGGTTGTGTTGGCCGGGTGGCTCGGATCAAGTGCAACGGTACCGCTCCACTTTTCGAAGACACCGCGCGCCTTGGAAACCATCATGTGGCGAGCCGAAAATTGAATCTCCGAGTGGGACGAGTCGATTTGAAATGGCATGTGTGTACAATCCTTTCTTTGTGAATTCCTCAATTTGAAAAACAACAAGTCATACTGTCAATATATTAGTTTAACATCGAAGAGTTTAATGTAAAAATTCATCCGCTTAGAAAAGTTCTCTGTGCTTCCTGTTCATTCTTCAATTGACTTCTGTGGAGGAACCAATGTCGCTCGCACCTGGCCTCACGGCCCACCAGATTCGTACATCCCGCCTGTTGACCAACGTTCACACGGCCGGCGATCCGGATGGCATCCCTGTCGTGCTTGTGCACGGCAATGTCTCATCTAACCGCTTCTTCGACGAGTTGCTCCTGGCGCTTCCTGCAGGGTACTATGGCATCGCGCCAGACCTGCGCGGCTACGGTCTTAGCGAAACGTTGCCCGTCAATGCGACACGTGGCGTGCGCGACTGGTCAGACGATCTGCGCGCGCTCTTTGAGACCATGGGCGTGGCAGACCAGCCGATTCACCTTTTGGGATGGTCCATGGGTGGCGGCGTCGCAATACAATATGCGATAGATTATCCGGCCCATGTTGCCTCGCTGACGTTACAGGCACCTGTCTCACCCTATGGATTCGGCGGCACGATTGACCCGTCTGGCACACCGGCTTATGCGGATGGAGCGGGTTCAGGCGGTGGCGCAGCCAATCCTGAATTCGTGCAACGCCTGGTGCGCAAGGAAATAGCGGCCACGGATGCCAACTCGCCGCGCGCAGTGATGAACACCTTTTACTTCAAACCGCCGTTCCAGGTAGCGCCGGTGGTGGAAGATCGGCTGGTTGAATCCATGCTGGCGACGGCGACGGGCGAAAATAACTATCCGGGCGACCTGACGTCGAGTGCCAACTGGCCGGGTCTTGCGCCAGGTGTGCGCGGCGTCCTCAACACGATGGCGCCCACCCACCTCGACCTGAGCAGCTTTGCCGGCATTGCGCCGCAGCCACCCGTGCTGTGGATCCGTGGCGCCGACGATCAGATCGTTGCCGATTTTTCGCTCTTCGATTTTGCTGCATTGGGCCAGTTGGGGGCAGTGCCGGGGTGGCCTGGCTCAGATGTCTGCCCGCCACAGCCCATGGTCAGCCAGACGCGCGCGGTACTCGACCGCTACCGTGCCAACGGCGGTGCCTACAGCGAGATCGTTCTGGAGGACTGCGGTCACTCGCCACATATCGAGAAAGCGGCGCAGTTTCAAGCGGCATTTTTCGCGTTTTTGAGCAACAGCCTGTGAGCCTCACGCGTCAAGGTGCCATGTCTCACGGCGATCCGTGTGCAGGATGCGTGCGGTATGGTACCTTGACGGAATATACCAGGAGCCTTTAGTCGTGAGCAATATCGGGATTCTGCTCAAGCGTCACGCCCGCTTTCGCCCCGCTGTGGAAGCGATGATCTTCGGTGAGGAGCGCTACTCCTTTGCCGCCTACAATCGACGTGTTAACCGACTTGCCAATGCCCTGCGCGGGCTGGGCGTTGGCAAGGGTGATAAGGTAGCGACGATTCTCGGCAACAGCTTGGAATTGATGGACACCTACTGGGCGTGCGCTGCGCTTGGTGCGATCATCGTGCCGATGAGCCCGCTGCTGCGCGGCGCTGGACTGACGCGGCTGCTCAACGACTCGGATTCGTCTACGATCATCACCAGCCCGGAGTTTGCTGCCATCCTCGATCCGTTGCGCAACCAGCTGCCCCTGGTTGCTGCCGGACATTACATCATGACTGGTACCACTGGCCTGCCCGGTTATCGTCCCTTCGACGGGCTCACCGCTGCCGCCAGTGAAGCCGACATCGATGACGTCACGATCGATCGCGACGATCCGTACAATATCTTCTATAGCAGTGGCACGACAGGCACGCCCAAGGGCATCGTCCATACCCACTATGTGCGCATGATGTACTGTACGCTCTTTGCCGGTGCCTGGCGCATGACGCCGGAGAGTGTCGTCTGTCACGCCGGGTCGATCATCTTCAATGGGGCGATGCTCACGCTCATGCCGTGGATGTATCTTGGCTGCAAATATGTGCTACTCGATCACTTCGATCCGCAGTTGCTCATTGCGACGATCCAGCGCGAACGGGTGACGCACATGTATATGGTACCGTCACAGATCGTGGCGTTGCTGCACCAGCCAAACTTTGGCGAAGAGGCGTGTGGGTCGCTCGAATGTCTTGGCTCGGTCGGTGCTCCGCTGCTCATGGAGCAGAAGGAGGAACTGCAGCGGCGACTGCCCGGCCGTTTCCACGAACTCTACGGGCTGACCGAAGGCATCATGACCATTCTCGACAAGACTGACACCCGGCGTAAACTCACGTCCGTAGGGGTGGCACCGCCCTTTCAGGAGGTACGTGTTGTCGACGAGGCGGGCAACGATCTGCCGCCAGGCCAGGTCGGCGAGATCATTGGCCGCAGCCCCATGCTCATGCCCGGCTACTACAAGCGGCCAGACCTGACTGCGCTGGCCATTCGCAACGGTTGGCTCTACTCAGGTGACCTAGGGTATCTGGACGAGGACGGGTTTCTCTACCTGGTGGACCGGCAGAAGGATATGATCATCTCTGGCGGTGTCAACGTCTACCCG
>CAIRNL010000797.1 GCA_903879975.1 uncultured Chloroflexota bacterium
AGGTCCCAGATGAGCTGTGCCAGGTCCTCGATCGAGTAGATATCATGGTGCGGCGGTGGGCTGATGAGCGCCACGCCGGGCGTGCTGTGGCGCAGCACAGCGATCTCGGCCGTCACCTTGTGGCCAGGAAGCTGGCCGCCCTCGCCAGGTTTCGAACCCTGTGCAACCTTGATCTGCAACTCCTCGGCGCTCATCAGGTATTCGGGCGTGACGCCGAAGCGGCCCGACGCCACCTGTTTGATCTTGCTGGCGCGCTCAGTGAAGTAGCGATCCTTGGCCTCGCCGCCCTCGCCGCTGTTGCTCATGCCGCCCAGCCGGTTCATGGCGATGGCCAGCGTCTCGTGTGCCTCCGGGCTGAGCGCGCCAAGGCTCATGGCCGCAGTCGAGAAGCGGTGGAGGATGCGTTCCACCGGTTCTACCTGCGCCACCGGGATGGCCGGCCGGGTGGGGCGGAAGTCGAGCAGGTGGCGCGGCGCTACCCGCGCGCTGTTGACCAGATGCGCGTACTTGCGGTAGTTGGCCGATACGTCCTCGGCCTTCTTGGGCTTGCTCACGGCCGTCAGCGCATGGACGACCTGTGGGCTCCATTCGTGCACCTCGCCGCCGCGGCGCGATTTGTACAGCCCCCACGTCACCAGCTTGGCGGCCTGGCTGGTCTCGCTGTCGGGATAGCCATAGGCATGCCACGCCAGCACGTCCTCCGCCACGCTGGCAAAACCAACGCCGCCCAGCACGCTCGGTGTGTCGACAAACGCCACGTCGAGCAGTTCCTGGCCGATGCCCAGCGCCTCGAAAATCTGCGCGCCGCAGTAGGCATCGACCGTGCTGATGCCCATCTTGCTCATGACCTTGAGCAGCCCCTTGTCCGCCGCCTTGGCAAAATTCTTGAGCGCCTGCTCCACCGTCAGGTTTCCGGTCTTGCGCCCCTCGTGCACGATCTCCTCGATCGACGCATAGGCGAGATGGGGATAGACGGCGTTGGCGCCATAGCCGACCAGGCAGGCAACGTGGTGCACCTCGCGCACTTCGCCGCTGGCGCTGATCAGGCTGGCGTGCATGCGCAAGCCCTGGCGGATCAGGTGGTGATGCACCGCCCCCACCGCCAACAGCGACGGGATGGGCAGTGTGTGCTGATCGGCTGCCTCGTCGCTGATCACCAGGATGCGTGCCCCACTGCGCACTGCCTCTGCGGCCTCGCGGCAGAGTTTCGTCACCGCCGCCTGCAGCGCGTCGCCTGCCATATCCGGCGTGACTTCCTCGCCTGCCGGCGCCGGCCACAGCGCCGCCACGGTGGCGACGGCAAATTCGGGGGCGTCCTGTGCGTGCAGCGCCGCCATCTGTTCGGGCAGCAATATCGGCGACTTGAGCGAGATCAGGCGTACGGCCTCCGGCGTCTCTGTCAGCACGTTGGTGCGCCGGCCCAGCAGCACGCGCAGGCTCATAACCATCTCCTCGCGCAGCGGGTCGATGGGTGGATTCGTCACTTCGGCAAAGCGCTGCTTGAAGTAACCAAAGAGTGAGCGCGGCAACTTGCTCATCGCGGCTGGTGGCGTATCGTCGCCCATTGCGCCGACTGGCTCCTGGCCCGTTGTCAGCATCGGCCGCAACACGACGATCATTTCCTCGGAGGTGTAGCCAAAAGATGCCTGCCGGCTGGGAAGCGGGCTCGAATTGCTGATTGTTGATTGCTGATTGCTGACGTCTGATGAAGCGTCGTTTCCCCCGTTGACCCGTGGCAATGGACCACTGGCCGTCGACCTTTTCTTCAGCAGTTCATCCAATGGAACGAGATTTTCCTGGATCCAGCGGTCGTACGGCCGGCGTGCTGCGAATTTTTGCGTGATCTCCTCATCCTCCATCACGACGCCGCGTGTCGTGTCCACGCAGAAAATCTGGCCCGGGCTGATACGTCCCTTGCGGATGACGCGACCCTCGTCGTAGGCCACTGCGCCCATCTCGCTAGCGCAGATGACATAACCGTTATTGAGGACTACATAGCGCGCTGGGCGCAGGCCATTGCGATCCATGGCCGTACCTACGATACGGCCATCGGTGTAGGTCAGCGCGGCCGGACCGTCCCACGGCTCCATGAGCGCGCTGTGATACTCATAGAACGCGCGGCGTTCCGGCGTGACTTCGCCTTCGGGCAGGCGCTCCCATGCTTCTGGCACCATCATCATCAGTGCGTGGCGGATGTCGCGTCCGCTGCGTACCAGGAGTTCCAGCGTGTTGTCGAGCTTGCCGCTGTCGCTTCCTTCCCTGCCGATGATGGGCAACAACTGCTCGGCCGGGTTCTCCCAGAAGGGGCTGGCCAAGTCTGCCTCGCGCGCGCGCATCCAGTTCTCGTTGCCCTGCAGGGTGTTGATCTCGCCGTTGTGGCAGACCAGGCGGAAAGGCTGCGCCCGCTCCCAAGTGGGGAAGGTGTTGGTGCTGTAGCGCTGGTGAAAGACGGCGATGGCGGTCTTGTATTCGGGATCGCTCAGGTCGGGGTAGAAGTGGGCGAGCTCTTCGGCCAGCACCAGCCCTTTGTAGACGATGGTGCGGCTGCTGAGGCTGGAGATGTAGAGGCGCTGCACGCCGCGCGCCCGTGCCGTGTTGATGATGCGCTTGCGTGCGACGTAGAGCAGGCGCTCGAACGCGTCTCCTGCCTCGCACGCTGCGTCGGTGCGACGTACAACTACCTGCCCCAACCAGGGCCGTGCATAGAGTGCCCGTTGTCCCAGCGCCGACTCGATGACGGGCACCGAGCGGAACGCGAGCACCTGCAGCTTGAGTTCCGCCAAGATTTCGCGCACCAGGTCGCGTGCGACTGCCCGGTCTTCACCGTTGCCCTTGTTGAGGAACAGTTGGCCGACGGCCATGTCGCCTGGCGGCGGCGGTTCGACGTTCATGCGCCGCAACTCGCGCGCAAAGAACTCGTGCGGCAACTGGGTCAGAATGCCGGCGCCGTCGCCTGTCTTGCGGTCGTCGGCGACTGCGCCGCGGTGGGCGTGGTTGCGCAGTGCCTCCAGCCCCATTTCCAGCACGCGGTGGCTGCGCCGGCCTTCCACCTGTGCGACGAAGCCAATGCCGCATGCGTCATGCTCGAAGCGCGGATCGTAGAGACCCTGGCGCGGCGGAAGCGACCAACTCGATTGTGCAGTGATTCGTGTCATTACCCCTCAATTCGTCGACAGATACGGACAATTTCATGCCGATTGTACCGTGTGCACCCAGGTCGGCAAATCCGGTTGGGCGCTGTGGCGGTGATTGCCGTTGTCGCAGGCGCGCGTCACGGGACCAGTATGTCGACGACGACGGGAGGCCTTCCACTCTGAAGGAAATGTGCGGAGCTAGCAAAGGGCACAGTCAGCCATATTGGGCAGGCAATCATATCACCGGGACGATTCGAGTGCAAAACGAGTGGATACAGGCTGAGGCGGCGGATTCCTGTGAGCCATGATATTGGTAGGATGCGAGCGTGAACTCCTCGTCCGTTCCCGTGTGCCTGCGGCTATCCTTCGATTGTCGCCGCGACGCGTTCCATCCCGATAGCCTGCGCGGCGCGCAGCCGATAGAGCCCGTCCAGTAACAAATAGCCATTGCGCACTCTGCGCACGATGATCGGGGGCGTAATGCGCCCGTCGCGCCGTGCGCGCTGGATGGCGTTCTCGAGCTTGGCCGGGTTGAGTGTCTGTCGCTGCTGCGCAAGCGGTAGCTGTACCTGCGCCACTGCGATCTCGACAGACGGCGCCACACTCGGCGTTGCAGACGCCACCGTCGCTGCGGCCGGCGCGGCCACGACCAGTCGGAAGCCCGTCTCTTCCTCGAAAGCGCTCTGCAAGGCGACCAGTTCCTCGGCGTCGGCCGCTGCTGCGAACGTGACGCCCACCTCGCCCCGATCCAGGTAGACGCTCGGTCCTTTGCCGATGGTCCATCCCTGCCGCTGGCAGAGCAGGCGCGCTGCATCCGCGATGGCGCCCTGGTTGGGCTGCGGGTTGATGCGCAACGGCCAGCCGGTCGCTCGTGCCAACTTGTCGATCTCGGCCCGGTAGCGTTCGCCCACCTGCGGCGAAATGAACGAGAGCACGATGGCACCATCCTTCAGGCTGGTGCGGTAGAGCGTGCTGCCCGCGAGCTGCTGCTTGAGCAGGGCGTATGCCGCGTTGATCTCCAGGGGTTCGCCGGTGACGTGGCCCTGCTGTACCGCGTGTGGCGCCGGTTCGACCAACGTAATCTCAAGCGTATAGCCGCTCACCTCGACATAGTGTGCCTCGGCGTCATCCCATACCGCCTCATCGGGGTCGTCGTCAGGGTTTGCCGGCAGTGCCACCGTCACTGTCACGCGGCGTTCGGCACGGAAGATGGATGGCCCCTTGACGATCGCCAGTCCTGCCGGCAGGATCTCGCCCACGAGCAGACTGAGCGCGCTCTGGTTGGCCTCGGGCGCCACCTCTACCTGCCAACCGGTCTGTGCGACAAGCGAGTCCAGCGCCACGGCATACTCGCTGCGCACCACATCCGGGAAATCGAATGTCAGGGTCAGTACATGGTCAGCCAGGCGATAGCCGGCGCGTCGCAGCCGCGCGTTGGGCGGGAAATGGGCGTTGGCGATGGCCAGCGCCTGGTTTGGCTCCATCGCTGCTGCGCTGGCGGGCGCAGCCAACGTCCCGGCCATGTGCGCCAGGGCTGTTGCCCCGGCTGCGGCATCGTCCAGCAGGCTGAGGATCGCCTCTGGCCAGACGACAAAATTCGTTGGATCGCTCCCGATGTTGTCGTTCGCCTGTACGGTCACATGGTCGGCAGCAACGGCTATCACCTGTGCCACGCGCGCCTCGCCGGTTGCATCCCGCGTCAGGAGCCAACGCCCGGACAGATCGCCGAGGGCATTCATCTGTGCCCGCCGCCGCTGTGCCACCTCTACTTGCCCGCGGCTGCGGACTCGGTAGACATCGGGGCGATTGCGATCCGTGGCGAAATAGCGGTCGTCGGACGCCAGCACTGCGGCCAGCGCCGCAAGCTGAGCCGACGTAGTCGCCGTCTGCTCGCCCCACCAGATCTGCGCCAGTTCGTCCAGTGTGATCAGGTCGCTGGCACCGAGATCGGTGTCGGCCTGGAGCGCGTGCCACAGGCGCTGGAGATCGACAGGGCGCCCCTGGCCTACTCCGCGCACCTGCGCCGCCCGCGCCTTCTGCGCAAAATCGAAGGTAAAACTCTGGCCGGCGCGCGGCAGTCGTACTGCCCGCCCGCGTGCTTTCAGTGCGTCTGCCAGGCTATGGCGAGCATCCTGGTCGCCGTGCACCAGGAAGGTCTGAGCGGGGTTGAGCACATCGACGAAGCTCACCAGCTGGCCTGTGTCGGCGTGGGCCGAGAGCGAGTAGGTGGCCAAGCGCGCCTGCACGTCGATCTTCTCTTTGCCCAGGTGCAACGTACCGCGCCCGCGCTGCGCCATTTCCTGCAGGCGTCGGCCCGGTGATTCCTCGTCCTGATAGCCGGTGAGCAGGATGGCGTGCTGGGGCTGGCCGGCCAGCGCTCGGGCATAGGCCAGCGACGGGCCGCCGGCCAACATGCCTGAGCTCGCCACGATAACGGCTGCACCCGGCTCCCAGATCAGCGCGTTGCGCTGGGCTGTGCTGGCCACCGGTTGAATTCGTTCTGTGTAGAAGGTGGCCCCCTGCTCTTGCAGCGGCAGGGGCAGGGCCTCTGGGAAGTTGCTGTACGCCTGGCAGATGGCGCGCACCATCCCGTCGGCCCAGATCGGTACCGCCGCCAGTTCGCCACGGCGCTGATATTCGCCCAACGTGAGCAAAATCTCCTGGGCGCGCCCCAGCGCGAACGCCGGGATCAGCACCTTGCCACCGGCCTCGGTGACTGCGG
>CAIRNL010000798.1 GCA_903879975.1 uncultured Chloroflexota bacterium
CACAGGGCTGCCCGCAGCTGTGACACCACCATGGACAGGAATCAAGCAATGTTGAATATCGAACAAGCCAATCAAGTTGTGCTCGGCCGGATGATGGGTGCCCGCCCAATCCTGCGTACCGTTGCCCGAGCCGCCGACGTGATCCCTGCTATGGGAGAACGGATGCTGCTTCACGCCGGCCCGCCGATCACCTGGGAGCGTGCCTCAGGCCCCCTGCGCGGCGCCATCGTCGGTGCCTGCATTTTCGAGGGCTGGGCCGCCGACGCGTCCGCCGCCCAGGCTCTCGTGACTGCAGGGGAGGTGACCCTTGCCCCCTGCCATCATCATGCTGCGGTCGGTCCCATGGCTGGCGTGACGTCGCCGTCGATGAAGGTCTATGTCGTCGAAAATGTCACACACGGCAATAAGGCCTTCTCAAATCTCAACGAGGGCTACGGCAAGGTGCTGCGCTATGGCGCCTACAGCGATGACGTACTGGCTAGGCTGCGCTGGATGAATGACACCATGGCGCCGCTCCTCGCCGACGCGCTGGCCTTGAGCGAAGAGGGCCTCGATATCCGCGCCCTATTGGCTGAATCCCTGCACATGGGCGATGAGGGACACAATCGCAACAAGGCAGGATCGATTCTCTACACGACCCGGCTGGCGCCGCTGATCGCCCGCGCCGCACCCGACGCAGAGACCGCAGCCGCAGTGCTCAAGTTCCTGGGCGACAACGCACTCAGCGTGCTCAACCCGGTCATGGCCGCATGTAAGGCCATGGCCGATGCCGGACACGGTGTCGAGGGTAGTACGATCATGACCACGATGGCGCGTAACGGCACCGACCTCGGCATCCGCATTTCTGGCCTGGGCGACCGCTGGTTCACCGGGCCAGCCGGCCAACCGGATGGACTCTACTTTCCCGGCTTCACTGCTGCCGACGCCAATCGCGATATCGGCGACAGCACGATCACCGAGACGGCGGGCATCGGCGCCTTTGCTATGGCAGCTGCTCCGGCCATTGTGACGTTCATCAGCGGTACGCCGCAAGATGCCATGAATGCCACGCTGGAGATGTACGAGATCACCGCTGCCGAACACACCGCTTTCACTATCCCAGCGCTCGGCTTCCGCGGCACCCCTACCGGAGTGGATATTCGCAAGGTGGTGGAACTGGGCATTACCCCACGCATCAATACCGGCATCGCCCATCGCGAGGCGGGTGTCGGCCAGGTCGGCGCTGGCCTGACACGGCCTCCCCTCAGCGTCTTCGAAGATGCGCTGCTCGCCTATGCCGAGCGCTATCTGGAGGGCTGATGGCCGCAGGCGACCGGGACTCGATAGGCCAGTTTCTGATCCCTGTGGCGCGCCCCGCCGTGCCAGATCTGTCGTCACATTCATTCTCACCAGCAGCGAAAGCAGCTTGACTATGTTTCTTGATAGGCTTCATCATTTCTGTCTGCAACAGCCAGAAAAAATCGCAATCGAATTTGTGGACGAGCGGTTCGCCCAGGAAGCGCGCGTGGGCTATGGCGAACTGGAGCGTACTGTGCTGCGCACGATGGCCATGCTTCGGATGCGCGGCGTCGAACCTGGCGATCGCGTGGCAATCCAGCTGCCCAAATGCCTGGCGTTCGTCTACTTGCACCTGGCTGTTATGCGCCTGGGCGCTATCTCTCTGCCGCTCAACACGGGCTATCCTACGCGCGAGTTGGCGTATTTTCTGGAGGACGCCGAGGCGAGTCTCTTTTTTGCCGAGAGCTCAGTGCGCGACAGTGTGCTGCCCCTGCTGGCTCGCTTGCCGGCTCTGCGCGCCTGCATCTTTCTCGACCGTGACACAAACCGCTTTGAGAATTTGATGGAGACCTTTGCCCCCACCGCTGCAGTGGATGTTTCCCTGCCGGCAGACCCCGATGCGACCTGTCTGATGATCTACACCAGCGGGACGACGGGCCGCCCCAAAGGCGCTGAGTTGACCCATGGCAACCTGACCGCCAATCTGGACAGCCTGCATGCGGCGTGGGGGTGGCAGAACGACGATGTCCTGCTTCATGTGCTGCCCATTTTTCACGTGCACGGGCTGGTCGTTGCGTTGCACGGAGCGCTCAACGCTGGCGCTACCACTATCATGTTCGAGAAGTTCGATCCGGTACATACGCTGGAGCAGCTGGCGCGCCGGCCATGTACCGTCTTCATGGCTGTACCGACGATCCACCGCCGCCTGGTCGATGCGCCGGGCGCCGCAATGTATAGCCTGCGCCATATGCGCCTGATTACTTCTGGCTCCGATCGCCTGCCCGACGATCTCTTCCAGCAGTTCGAAGAGATCTTTGGCTATCGCCTGCTGGAGCGGTACGGGATGTCGGAAACCGGCATGAATCTCTCCAATCCGCTGCACGGCGAACGGCGTGTCGGCTCCGTAGGGCTGCCGTTGCCCGGCGTCGAGGTGCGTATTGTCGATGCAGAGACGGAGCGGCCTGTCCCCGTCGACACC
>CAIRNL010000799.1 GCA_903879975.1 uncultured Chloroflexota bacterium
CTCCAACGTCGTCGTCTGGTTGACACCCACTGGAATCGGGGCATCAGCTATCTGCAGATCGGATGGCGGTATCTGTTCATGGCCGCCGTTCTTGGCCAGCGTTTGCTCACTCATCTTTGGCTGGACCCAGAGCCGGACCCGGAGCCAGTCTATGCATCCAAGAAGCAGGCTAGAACGTCGATTGTCAGCTTTTCAGCCATCTATTTCTACGATTGACCTTGTCTATGCCACAAAACGGATGCCTGTTACGTCAAATAAAATCTGTCAGTCAATCAGCTGCATCAAGCAATCGAGAAAAACTCACCAAAGATGAAGAGATAGCACGTGCAGGCGATACGGTGGGAGATTGAACTGATTTTCACGTCGGAGGCAGCCTCATGTTATGATGAGTAGGATGTCGCTGCTCCCGTACACAGCTGACTCCGGCCAGCACAGTAGGGTCTTCGGGTACCTTAAGCACCTGGTTCTAACAGAGAAACATTGTATGCGTCCACCCCCGGGGAACAAGCAGCCCTGATGATATGATCTGTGGCCAATTCACCGTCGTCGATCGACACATCAAATCAGCTAGCGGCGCGCGTCCAAGTATGATTTCCGAAAGAATCAGCTGAATCCAAAACGGAGTATGAGATGGAAACGTTCGAGCAAATTCCCTTTGGTGCCGATAGTTTTGCTGACAATCCCGAGCCGCGCGTTCCCGTTGTCCTTTTGCTGGACACATCGGGATCCATGCGGGGCAAACCGATTGACGAACTCAATGCCGGACTGCTCCAGTTCAAAGATGAACTTGTGGCCGATGCGCTTGCAGCGAAACGGGTCGAAATTACTACGGTCACGTTTGGACCCGTTTCTATAAAGCACGAGTTCGTGACTGCCGATTTGTACTCACCACCGAGTCTTGTCGCAGCCGGCGACACACCGATGGGAGCAGCAATCGAAAAAGCGCTCGATCTGCTGCGAGACCGCAAAGACGTCTATCGAACCAACGGGATTGCCTATTATCGGCCTTGGCTGTTCCTTATCACGGATGGGGGGCCAACAGATTCGTGGCGCAAAGCCGCACAACGCGTGAAAGAAGTTGAAGCCCAGAAAGGCATCTCCTTTTTTGCCGTTGGCACGGCAGATGCCAATTTTGATGTCCTCAGACAACTTTCTGTGCGCCAGCCGCTCAAGCTGAAAGAACTACGCTACCGAGACCTCTTTGTCTGGTTGTCCACGTCACTGAGTTCAGTCTCTCATTCGCAGGTTGGCGACGCCGTTCCGCTAACCAATCCAACGGCCCCCGACGGCTGGGCGGAAGTGTGACATGGCGTGCAATCGCAGGCTCTGTGGCCGGCACATCACACCATAAACGAGGCGTGCCTGGCCAGGACTTCTCGCTACTCGATCTAGTTGGACATGAGGGCGAGATTCTCATTGCAGTTGCTGCTGATGGTGCTGGTAGTGCCACCCACGGCGAACAAGGCGCTATCCTTGTCTGTCGGCAATTGCTGCACTATGCCCGTTGGTGGGCCAAATGGCACGATAACCGCCTCGAAATGCTTGATACCCACGTCGTCGCAAGGTGGCTTGCCTGGACACGCCGGGAACTGGAGATAGAGTCCTATCAGCTTGGTGTTGGCCTGCGTGCTTTGGCATGTACGGTACTCGGCATTGTCGCAGACGCCACGCGTGCCGTCTGCTTCCAGATCGGAGACGGCGCAATCGTGCTGCAGACAGCCACTCGACCGCTCCATGTCGTTTTTTGGCCAAAGGTTGGCGAGTATGCCAACATGACCTGTTTCCTGACTGATGCAGCGTTTGACCATAACCAGCAGATTGCAGTCATCGAAGATGAACCGGTCGAAGTTGCGCTTCTGACCGATGGTCTGCAGAGGCTCGCTCTCCAGTTTGCAGCACAAAGCGTGCATGCCCCCTTTTTCACGCCGATGTTTGAACGACTCGCTGCCGAACCGCAAGGCCGGGCCTTGACGCTTCAACAGCAGCTTCTCTCGTTCCTGGACAGCCCAAGCGTCAACGAACGTACCGATGACGACAAGACGCTCATTCTGGCTACTCGAAGCACTCGACTCACAATTCGTAATCTGCCTATCGATCCTTAATGGCAAGCACACAGGTCTTCTTCACATCAAAAGGTGCGCGGGTTCAACTTACGCAACAACTAGGGCGCGGCGGTGAAGGTACGGTTTTTGCAACGGGCGGCGATCCGAACGTGGTTGCCAAGATTTACCACGAAGCTCTTTCTCCGGCAAGGCAAGAAAAGCTGCGAATGATGGTGATGTCGCAGTCGCCTGCACTCGCTGAATTCACCCTCTGGCCGATCGACACACTCCATGCAGCAGTGAATGGGCCGATACAAGGATTCACGATGCCGCGCCTTGGTCAGTTTCAAGACCTATATGAACTCTATATCCCCAGCAATCGCAAACAGGCCTTTCCCCACGCAGACTGGCGTTTTCTCACCCAGGCAGCGCGCAATGTAGCAGCCACTGTTGCCACCATGCATCAGGCAGGACATGTCGTCGGCGACATCAATCCGAAAAATTTTGTGGTCTCGGCCAGCGCGATGGTCAAGCTGATTGACTGCGACTCGTTTCAGATAGCTGCCAATGGCAGAGTTTTTCGCTGCGAAGTGGGCGTACCTCACTACACGGCACCTGAACTGCAGGGCAAGATATTCAAAGATGTGCAACGCACTCCCAACCACGACAATTTTGCCCTGGCTGTTCTCTGTTTTCAACTGTTATTCCTCGGGCGCCACCCATTTGCTGGCGTGTTCTCCGGCTCGGGCGACATGCCCCTCGAACGCGCCATCGGCGAATTCCGCTATGCCTACAGCCAGTCGTCCGCTAGCAAGCTGATGGCGCCCCCGCCCAACTCACTGTCAACATCAACAGTACCAGCTTCACTCAGAGGGCTATTTGAAGCTGCTTTTGGGCAAGATGGTGCGAATGGCCACCGTCCCTCAGCACAACAGTGGTTTCGCTCACTCGATGCCCTGGGCAGCGCTATGCTCACGTGCACGCTATTTCCGGTGCACCAATATCACCAGTCGCTCATACGCTGTCCATGGTGTGAATTCGAAAAGTCTGCTGGCATCACTGTATTCAGTAATGCTCCCCAAACCACTCCCCCGGTATTCGATCTCGAATGGGTATGGCGGCAGATACTTGGTATTAGCATGCCGGCTCCGAATGCATTGCCTCAGTATAATTTCAATCTGTCGCCCAGCCCGCTCCCAGAATTCGTTCTAAACACAGCAACGCCAAAGTGGCCCTGGTCGCGCCATCCGCTTGACACGGTCGTAGCGCAGCGACGTTCTGAACTCGGCCAGACAAAAAATGCCTGGA
>CAIRNL010000800.1 GCA_903879975.1 uncultured Chloroflexota bacterium
ACCAACCTGATGATGGTGCGCCGCATCGACCGCGTCCTGGGGCGCGGCACCGGCATCGGCCAACGCGAGGTGGCGGGTATTCTCATGCACATCAAGCCGCCCCTCGGCGACGGCGAAGACCTGGTCGTTGGCCCGCAACACATTCTTTTCGCTGAGAAGATTGACCGCACCTGCATCCAACTGCTGCGACGCAGTGGCGGATTGGTCACGCGCCAGGGTGGCATGGACAGCCCCGGCGCGGTCGTTGCGGTGGAGCTGGGTCTGCCGGCCATTATCGGCCTTGAGGGTCACCTCGACGAATTGGTCGACGGCCTCAATGTGATCCTGGATGCCAACACAGGCCAGTTGAGTGAGTGGAAGAAGTAGAGCGGAGCGCGTGAAAAGGTGACGAGCGAACAGACGACAGTTGGTAAGCCCTCCTGTCGTCCACCCCGCTTTTCAAGTCGTCGTCTTTTCACACCTTGTCCGGCGCTTCGTTTCCTGCCTCCATCACTGCCCGGCGGACGTTGACCATGGGCAGGAGGATCAGCCCAGCGAGAAAGAAAATGCCCATGATCAACACAGCGATCCGGTAACTGTCGGTGAACTGAACCGCCAGGCCGAAGAAGAGCGGCCCCAGCCAGCTCGTCCCACGCTCGCTCACCTCATAGAGACCGAAGTACTCGGCCTCCTGCCCTTTGGGAATCAGCTGGGAGAAGAGCGAGCGGCTGAGCGCCTGGCTGCCTCCCAGCACGAGCGCAATGACTGCGCCCAGCCCAAAGAACTGGCTGCCCGTCTGCAATAGCGGTGAATAGGCAATAATGGTGACTCCCGTCCAGATCACCAGACTGATGATGATGGCCCGTTTTGCCCCGATCCAGCGGGCGATATAACCGAAGAAAAGCGCTCCAAAAAACGCTACGAACTGCACCATCAGGAAGAGTGGCGGCAGCTCGTCTGCCGACATCCCCAGTTCCTCGCTCCCAAACTGGGCGCTCAGCGCAATGATCGTCTGGATGCCGTCGTTGTAGAGCAGATAGGCAACAAGAAAGAGCATCGTCTGGGGGTAGCGGGGCAGATTGCGCAGGGTATGCCCCAGTTGCCTGAAACCGGTGGTGAGGTAATGTTCGCCGGGTGGCAGCTTACGTTGTGGTTGGCGGTTCTGCAGGCGAGACAGAGGCAGCAGCGTAAACAACGCCCACCACACGCCGGCCGACGCCAGGCTGATACGCACCGCATCGGCGCCGCTAATACCGAACTGTTCACGCGTGGAAAAAAAGACCAGATTCAGCGCCAGCAGGATACCGCCGCCCAGGTACCCCATCGCCCAACCGGTAGACGAGACCTTGTCTCGTTCGTTGGGCGTGGCAATCTCGGGGAGAAACGCGTTGTAACAGACAATCGATGCGCCAAAACTCAAGTTGGCAATCACAAAGAGGGTCCCGCCGAGCAGATAGTTGGCGCCGTTGAGAAAGAAGAGACCCATGGCTGCAAAGGCGCCAATGTAGGCAAAGAGGCCCATGAGCCGCTTCTTGAGATGGGTGTAGTCCACGATGGCGCCCATGATAGGCAATACGAAGACCTGTAACAGCACCGAGAGCGATACCATGTACGGAAAAAACGCGTCGGCGCGCACAGGAATGCCGAGCGGATAGACAAAGCCGGCTGTGTCGGCGGCAGCCTTGGCCACTGAGGTCAGATAGGGTCCTAGAAAAACTGAGACGACCGTGGTCGAGAAGGCAGAATTTGCCCAGTCGTAGAAATACCAGCCGACCTGCTCGCGCGTGCCCAAGGGGCTCCGGCGAGATTGAGAAATTGTCGCAGAACTCATGGGCACCGGCTTTCAATGGCTGGCTAAAGTGATGGGATATAGGAACCAGGATTTTCGGGCACCGCCCTGCCGAGAGGGCAAGCTTACAAAATCCTGGTTTCTATCGACCTTTCCTGTAGCGGCTTCAGGTTGGTATGGTTGCCCGGCAAGTGCTCGTCGGGCCATGTCGTCGAAACGATAAGGAGGCCGGTTTTCGTCCTGGAAGACCGGCCATCCAGCGGCTGGGCGGCGCTGCCCGGACTCAGGCCGGCACCGGAAAGTTGCTCATCATGGCGACCACCTGCCCCTGCACATCGGCATGCAGTGCGTTGTTGGTCGGGTCCTTGGCAATGGTCGCAATCCAGCGCCCAATCTGCTGGAACTCAGAGACACCCAGGCCACGGGTCGTTGCGGCCGGTGTACCCAGGCGAATCCCGCTGGTGGTGAGGGCGGGCTTGGTATCGAAGGGGATCATATTCTTATTGCAGTGGATGCTCGACTGATCGAGCGCCTTCTCCACGAGCTTGCCGGTGATTTCGTTGCCGTGGCGATCGCTCCCCAGCACGCTCAGGTCGACGAGCATGAGGTGGTTGTCCGTGCCGCCGCTGACAACGCGCAGCCCTTCTGCCTGCAGCGTACCGGCCAGCACCTGGGCGTTGTCCAGCACGTGCTGCTGATAGGCGACAAACTCCGGCTTCATTGCCTCGCCAAAACCGACTGCTTTTGCCGCGATAATGTGCATCAGCGGCCCGCCCTGTGTGCCGGGGAAGACCGCTTTGTCGATCTCTTTGGCCAGTTCGGCTCGGCAGAGAATCAGTCCGCCGCGCGGGCCGCGCAGTGTCTTGTGGGTGGTGGTCGTGACGACATCGCAATAGGGCACTGGGTCGGGGTGCAACTTGGCGGCAACCAGGCCGGCAATGTGGGCCATGTCCATCATCAGGCGGGCGCCTATTTTGTCGGCAATCTCACGCAGACGGGCGAAGTCCCAGAAACGCGGGTAGGCACTGGCGCCGGCGACGACCAGCTTGGGTTTGTGCTCCAGGGCGAGGCGCTCGACTTCATCGTAGTCGATGCGCTCGGTGTCGGGGCTGACCCCGTAATGCACAAAGTGGTAGAATTTGCCCGAACTGTTCAGCCGAAAACCGTGTGTCAGATGGCCGCCGTGATCGAGCTTCAGCCCCAGCACTGTGTCACCCGGATCGAGCAGAGCCAGGTAGACCGCTTCATTTGCCTGTGCGCCGGAGTGGGGCTGCACGTTGGCGTGGTCGGCGCCAAACAGCAGCTTAGCCCGCGTAATCGCCAATTCCTCAGCGACATCCACGGCACTGCAGCCGCCGTAGTATCGTTTGCCCGGATAGCCCTCAGCGTACTTATTGGTCAAGACACTGCCCATTGCGGCCAGAATGTTGGGCGAGACATAGTTCTCGCTGGCAATCAACTCGACCCCATTGGCCTGGCGTGTTCGTTCCATCTCAATGGCAGCATACAGTTCAGGATCGGACTCGGCCAACCTCTGGCGTGGGTCTGGCATGGCGGTCCACGGCAGCAGGGCGGACTTGGCATGCAAAGTCGTGAAAACACTCATGTGGTGGCTCCTCAGGAGATCGCTGGAAAAGGACATCTCACGCCGGGCAACAGCGGTAGGGTCGCCCAGTATGATGTCGGGCAACATAGCACGCTTTCAGAGATTCGTCAACAGTACCCATATCCATCTTTGCGCACGCAGCCGGCAGCGGATGTGGATCAGGTTGGGGGCACCGGAAACGTCCCCAGCACGCTGCAGAAGAATGATGGGAGTCCCCCCAATCGGGCAGTGTCCGAGGCCGTTGCCTGGTCCAGCTGTGAAATAGCCCCAAAGCAGCGCGCGAAGTGTGACGGCGGTCTAGCCTGTGATATAGTTGCGCCATGACCGGCTTTGCAGAACTACAGGAAAGTTCGAACGAAACCAGGGTCTTGCAGGTTCGCCCTCTCGGCAGCAGCGGCACCCGAACCCCCTGGTTTCTACATCCCATCACGTTAGCAGGCAGGCGCCGATGAGAGATTCCTTGACACAGTTCTCTGATGCCACTCTGTCCACAGATGCGCAGGGCGACAGTGCGCAGGGCGACAACGAGCAGGTGGAAGTTGGCGAGGGTAATGGCGCGCCCACCAGTGTCATTCTGGAGGGATCGGAGATCGCCGATACAACGGCGCCCATGCGGATCCTGCCACTCGACAAAATGTTGGCCTTCAACCACTGCCAGACATTCTCCATGTTCGTGGCGGGGCAAGCGAATCATGGGCGTCTCCTGACACAGCGCTATGCAGAGACGCGTCTGTTGCCGGCGGTGCAAGATGGCATGGCACACTATCCCGACACTCTGTCGATCCTTGCGCTCGTCGACGGCGAGGATCCCGACACAGTCGCCGTGTTGCCCATCATTGCCCGGCTGATCGACAGTGCCCCGAGCATCCAACTGCGCGTACTCGCCGATGAAGAAGACCCCAGTGCGCTGGCCATGCTCCTGCCCGATCTGGATGTCAATCTAGCGCTGGAAGAATGGGACCTGCCCCAGTTCATCATTTTCGACGAAGATTGGGAGATGCAAGGCCAGTGGGGGCCGCGTCCCACTGCGACCGAGCGGAACCTAGAAACATGGCTGGCCCGTTATCCTGATTATGAACTGCTTGGCGAAGACGACAGTGAGTCTGGTCTGGCGCGCTTTACCGAGCTGACCGAGAGATTGGTTCAGGAAATGCGCATCTGGTACAACAGCGGACTTTCGGCCGACTGCCAGACGGAGTTCTGCAGTGTGCTGACCGCCCTGCAAGCGCCGGACGATGCAGGCGAATCGGAGAGTTGAAGAGGTCGATTGCAGGAGTATTTGCGAATGGCTAGTAAGAATATACAACGCCAGGTCTTCTGGATTGGATTGCTCGTCATCAGCATCCTGCTGAGTGGATGTGCCGACCCATACGAGCTGCGTGGCACGCCCTACGATCCGGTGATTGCAGCCCCTCAGTTGACTGGTACGAATCTGGATGGGGGATCCTTTCGTCTGGCTGACCTGCAGAATCAGGTGAAGGTCGTATTCTTCGGCTACACCTTTTGTCCGGACATCTGCCCGCTGACGCTGGCTACCATGAAAAACGTCTACGAGTCTCTCACGCCGGAAGAGCAGGCGCAGTTAGCCGTCGTTTTCATCACGGTCGACCCAGAGCGCGATACGCCCGAACGCCTTGCCAGTTACGTCGGTGCCTTCCATGAGAATTTTTACGGCGTTCAGCTCGACGAGAATGCCCTGGCGCAGGCCAAGAAGGATTACGGCGTCTTCGCCGAGAAGCGTACCCTAGACGCCTCACAAAGTGCTGCCGATTACTTGATGGACCATACGGCCTTTGTCTACATCATCGACAAAAACAACAATCTGCGTGAGATCTTTCCGCATGATGTTTCCAAAGATGACATTGCCGCCGACTTAAAGTACCTGATCGGGGACTGACCAGAGTACGGGCGCGGAGTATCGCCCGCTACCTCAGAATGTGTAGTGCCAATACTCCGAAAAGCGTATGGGGAAGCGCGCCACTCCGTGGTAGAATCTGCCTAATGGAAATACGAAAGATACACAATCCGGTTCGATGGTTTGCAGAATTTGTCGCGCAGTGGCGACACTCCGCGCGCGCGCAGCGGCGCAGGTGGACATTGGCAGGACTGGCGGCGCTGGCGATTGGGCTCACCGTGATGTTGGCGCAGCCCCTCCTGGCTGCCGTGCAGTTCAGCTACTTCTCCGTCATCTCGAATCCGGCCTCGGTTGTGCTCCAGTGGGGCACGACCAGCGAGTTCAACGTGCAAGGATTCGAGGTGCAGTGCAAGCTTGCGGACGAGCCAGAAGCCGCTTATCATCGTATCGGTTTTATGCCGGCCAAGGGTGGCCCGTCGACGCCGGCGCAATACAGCTTTCCAGTCACGACCGGGGTCGATCCCGGCGTTGCGTACTGTTTCCGTCTGATCGAGCAGACCTCCGACGGCAGCCCGGGCGATGTGCAGGATCGCTGTGGCTATGGCCCGAACGTGACGCCGACACCCGGCGCGCCGGGCGTTGTGCCGACGCTGGACCCCAATAGCGTGCCCGCAGTTCCCACGGACGCGTTCGGCAATCCGATTGTCCAGCCGACGCCGCTGCCGACCGACGCGTCTGGCAATCCGATCGTTCCCCAGGCAGCGCCGACCGATGCGTTCGGCAGCCCGCTGCCACCGCCGGTGGCGACCGACCCCTTCGGCAACCCGATAGCGCCTTCTGCGCAGCAGTACGATCAGTTCGGCAACCCGATAGCACCACAGCCAGTGGCGACCGACCCCTTCGGCAACCCGATAGCACCACAGTATGACGCCTTTGGCTCTCCGTTGGCGGCGCCGACCCCTACGAGCGATCCCTTTGCAGTGCCCACGCCGATGATGATCACGCCCGATCCCAGTGCTGGCGCCGCAGCGATGAGCGTGCCGACCGACGCATCAGCCCTGGCTCAGGCAAGTGGACCGGCTACAGGCGTCGAAGAGTCTGCCCTTACCTATATTGTCGTCACTGCCGTTCCTACCGAAGCGCCGCTAGCTCTGGGCGCTGTCCCGACACCATTGGCCACCGTTACACCGACCCCGCCCGGCTACCAACTGGTCAGTGCGCTGGCACCGACTACGCAGAACCTGATGATCATGCTGCTCTGCCTGACCTTTACCGGCGCCAGCGGCATTGGCATCCTGGGACTTATCACCAGCGTCATGTTCATGCGTTCGCGATCGTCACAGCGTGACTTTTACGACCGCTACAGCCCGCCTACACGTCGCCGCCAGCGGTGGTAGGGCAAGACATGTGCGCGCGTTTGTAGCGATTGTCCTGCCGGAGAATGTGCAGCGCGTGCTGATCGTGCGCCAGCAACGACTGGCGCGCCAACTGCGCGAACGCAAGCTCGACGGTACGATACGCTGGACGGAAGCGGCAAACCTCCACATCACCCTGCGTTTTCTTGGGGAAATCAACGAAACCCAGCAACAGCAACTGGCGCTGCAGTTGGCAGCTATCGCTGCGCGCTACCGTGCGTTTGATATGCGTATCGGCGAGTTGGGCTGCTTCCCGAATTGTCGCCAGCCGTCGGTAGTTTGGTGTGGATTGCAGGAAACCTCGCACACGCTGGATGCGTTGCAGGAAGAAGTGGAGGCTGCAGCACAGGCTGTCGGACTTGCCGCCGAGGAAAAACGATTCACACCGCACCTCACCATCGGCCGATCGCAACGCCGGCGATCCGGCGAATTGGCAGCTGCCGGCCAGATCATCCAACAGGCGGCCGCGGCTTCTCCGGCCAACCAGGAAACAGTAGAATTCGCTGTCGGCGAGATCCGCCTCATGCGCAGCGAACTGACCCGTGCCGGTTCGATCTATACTCCATTAGGCGTATACGCGTTGCTGGGCAGGTAGTACCTTCTTCCCCCAAAAGGCGAAGGGGTATGGCAGGGGCCGGGCCAGTAGCACCCGGCGTCGTACTGTGCTATGTCCACCCGGTTATTGGTAGGTACGCTGGCTGTCGGCCAGCGCGTTCTCGCGGTCAGCAGACAACGTGGCGCGCTGGGCGGGTACAGCCGGCCTGCGTTCGCTGCGCTGCAAGCCATAGAACAGTAATCCCAAAGGCGCACAAATGGCCAGGCCGCTCAACAATCCCCAGCTGCTGATCGCCGCAATTCCGATCAGTTGTGCCTGAAACTGGCCGGGAAAATCTGGCTGGAAGCCGCCAGCAGTCAAAAGGCCGGAGACGCCCTGGCGAGCAACACCGAGGTAACTGGCCGCCCCCGTTCCCTGCCAGCCCACGCCGACGGCGCCGTCGGCAAAAACACCGGCCAACAACAAGCCTACAATCGCAGGCATCCCAGCCGTGGCGATCAGCCCTGTTGCGTCGTCGAGCTTGACCAGATTGTCCAACACGTAGGTGAAGAATGGCACCGTTGTCCCGGCGATGAAGCCCGTCAGGAGCGCTGTACCGGGTTGCAGGAAGGGCGCCGCGGCCAAGCCTGCTACGGCGCCGGCGGCAAGCCCACGCGCTGCCAGAGTCGGGTGACTCTGCCCGGATACGAACCAGGTATAGAACAGCGGAACAAGCACACCCGCAACGGCAGAAAGCACGATATTGACGCTGCCGCGCATCATGCCCAGGTCCGAGAGCGTCTCGACCTGCAGGGGGTTCGACCAGAGCCAGCCGATGACGCCGGCAAGGATCAGCAGGCTGCCGGCAACGGTCAGCAACGGCTGATAGTCGGGTGGCAAGTGCTCGGCGTCCGTGCTACGACGTGGCGCCCAGACGACCAGCGCCATCATGCCAAAAACAGCGGCCAGCAGGAAGACCGTGCCTGCACCGCCAACATCGAGAAAGCCATGCCCCAGGGCGATGTTACGACCCAGCGCCGCCAGCCAGCCGCCGCCCTGTACCCAGTTTCCAGCCAGCGGATAGACGATGCTGCCCACCAGGAGCGCCAGGAGCAACGTCGCTACAGCCGGTGCGCGCCCGCGCAGTGCCATCACCGGCAACAGCGTGGCAGTGAAGAGCCAGGGCAGGTGCGACAGGAAGAGCGCGTAGACCAGCGCTGTGACATCGGCCCCAGAAAGCAACCAGCCGCTCAGGCCGGCCACACCCCAGCCGACACCCCAATCCGCCGGCAACGGGCTCCACTCCCAGACAAGGCCGCGCAGTTCGGGGCGGGGATAGGCAAGGCCGACACCACCAAACTGCAAGGCAAAGCCGCCTGCCCAGTAGGCGAGACCGGCCAGACTCATAGCGGCGACAGCACCCAGCGCGGCATTCCAGGCACGGTCACGTTCCAGCCCGGCCACGCCGATCAACACAAAGCCTACCGGCACGAGCAGGGCTACAGCTGCAGCGAGCAGGTACCAGAACATGGGTGCAGCGGGGGGTGCCACCTGTGTAACCGGCGCACTCTGTGCCCAGGCCAGGCGTGGAAACAGGCTTACGACGATCGTCAAGAAAAGGCAAACGAGATAGGGGCCCGTACGCGCAGGAGAGAACCAATGGGCAAGAAGCGTGTAGCGGAGAGTACGGCGCTTGTCTCTGTTCTGCTCCAGGGCTTGATGTCTGTACGCTTCCGATGCTGGATGGGCTTCTGTCATAGTTTCTGGATCCGAGCACAATGGTGCCTGTCAGGAGGAGAAAACGATGCCGGTCAACGATTGCCGCCATCATACCAAAGCCTCCTCTTTTCCCCAAAGCGTATACAGAATGTGGTAGACTGCCGAACATGACATCTCACCCACCTTTGTTCTGGAGCAGGCAGCCGTGATGCGCGTGGTCTCACCGCCGACGCGCGCAGGGTTCAGCATGTGGATTGACCGTGTAGCGCCCTGGCTGGCCGGCCTGGCGTTTTTGCTGCTTTATGCCCGCACAGCGGCGCCCAGCATCGTCGAACTCTTCGACGACACGCTGGAGTTTCAATTGGTGCTGCCGACCTTTGGCATCGCCCATCCGACTGGCTATCCCCTCTACACACTGGCCGGCGGCATCTGGAGCAGGTTGCTGCCGGCTGGGAACTGGGCCTGGCGTACCAACCTCTTCAGCGCTCTGTGTGCGGCGGCTACCGTTGCGATCCTGTTTGCACTGGCGCGCCGGCTGGCTGGTCGCCACAACGACCGACGAGCGAACTGGGGGGGGCTGGCTGCAGCCATTCTCTTTGGCCTGGGACCGGTATGGTGGCAGCAGGCGACAGTGGCTGAGGTTTACGCCCTGCACAACCTGCTGGTAGCCGCCATCCTCCTGGTTGCCGTGAGCCTGCCCGATCGATCTGGCCGCACGTTCGATCAGCACATGCTGCTGCTGTGGTTGCTGGTCGGCCTGGGACTGGCGCACCACCGCACCACAGTGCTGCTACTGCCGGGGCTTGCCATCTACCTCCTGTGGAGTATCCCAGGCCTATGGCGGCCGCGCCTGGTTTGGCTGCTGTGGCTGAGCGCGCTGCTGGCGCCGCTGCTGCTCTATCTGTACATCCCTCTACGCGCTGCCGGCGGCATGGGTGACCTGAACGGCAGCTATGTGAACACGTGGGCAGGTTTCTGGGATCACGTGCTGGCGCGACGCTACACAAGCTTTTTTACTGCCAACGAACTCAGCCGCCTGTACGGCACGGCCGACTGGCTGACGCTGTGGATCGCACAGACCGGCTGGCTGGGTGGGCTACTCACCGTGATCGGGCTGGGCAACCTGGCAGCGCGGGTGCAGCGTAAGAGATGGGCGCTGATCGTGCTGGTGCTGGCGGCCAATCTCGCCTTTGCGCTGGCCTATCGAGTCGGTGATCCCGAGGTGTTCTTGCTGCCGGCTTTTCTGTGTGCTGCGGCACTGGCAGGCGCCGGCGCCGCGACCGTGCTGGCGCAGCTACGCAGCACGACCTGGGTTACAGTGGTCGGTCTGGCCATCAGCCTGCTGCTCATGTGGGGAATCGGGCGCGGTCCCATCATCGATCGCAGCGAAGATTGGGGGGCGCACGACTACGCCGTCGATCTGGCCAAGGTCGAGTATGCCGCCGGCAGCCGCGTCATCGGGCTGGAGGGTGAAATGAGTGCGTTGAAATACATGCAGCAGGCGGAGGGGCTTGGCCGCGCTGCAACGCCCCTCGTTGCGAATGACGAGCAGGTACGCCGCCTTGCAGTTCAGGAGAGCATGGCTGCGGGCGCGCCCACGTACCTGACGCGCGAACTGCCAGGCATCGCCATGGCCTACAGCTTCAGCGGAGAGGGGCCTCTCGTGCGGCTCTGGCCGCGCGAGCAGATGGCTGAGAGGCAACCCAGCAGCGCGACGGCGATCTCCCTGCTCGCCGATCGCCTCCTCCTAGAGGGCTATGATCTGACCCGCCTGGCATGGGCAGGTGGGCCGGTGCTGCGATTAACACTCTATTGGCGCCCCAGCACCGCGTTGGACCGGAATCTGAAAGTTTCGTTGCGGATCGTGGACAGCAAGGGCAACGTTGCGGTGCAGCCGGACGGCACACCGGCGACCCTGGACGCGTTTCCTCTACGCCAGGTGGCGCCTTCCTCCACCTGGGCGGCAGGCGTACAGGTGCGCGATGTCTACGAACTGGCGGAACCGGTTCTACCGGAAGGTGCGCAGCTGCTGGCCATCGTCTACGATGCCGAGACGCTGGCTGAAGCCGGGCGCCTGGAGATTCTGCTGCCGCGCTGATTCGCCGGTCTACGACTGGAACCTGGCATTCAGGGCGCAGTTTTTGGGAATCTTGTGCCCTGTGGAATAATGAAAATGCTTGGGTCTGTCCTGCGGCAAATTGGCAGACAGGCCGTGGGGATGGGAATCTCCCCAATATCTGGCTGATCCGGTTCGAGCGACCCATGCGGTTGTATCCTGGGTCGGAGCCGGACGGAAACATACAGGAGGAATTTGAGATGCAACTGAAACAAGTCGTCGTCATAGCGAGTCTGCTGCTCACGGTGATGCTGCTGGCCGGCTGCCAGCCGGTAACCGTGAAGGGCGTGATGAGCGCACTTGCCGGCCAGCCGGTCGAGGATGCAGCAGTCCTGGCGGGCGAGCAGGCCAGCGCCACCGTCACTGCGCGGTCGCTGCGTGTGCGTGCCGAACCCGACGAAAGCGCTGAGGTCGTCACTGGCATCCGCGAGGGCGAGCAATATGCGGTCATTGGCCGCAGCAGTGACGGCCTGTGGATTCAACTCGACATCCCGCGTGCGCCGGGCGGCAGCGGCTGGGTCTCCGCCAACTTTGTGGCGGTGGAGGGGCCGATCACCGATGCTACGGTCAGCAGTGCACCGCAGGCTGCAGCAGCAACCCCTGTCCCAACCGAGGAGGCTGCCGAGGCCGTGCCGACCGAGGCGCCCGCTGAGGAAGCTGCTCCGGCTGTGATGCCTGAGCCAGGCTTTGCCTTGGTCACGGCTGAAGGGGCGCGGCTGCGCGTACGCGCCGAAGCCAGCAGCGACACCGAAATCGTCGGCTGGGTGCAGCCTGGGGAAATCGTCCCCGTGGAGGAGGTCTCTGCGGATGGGCTGTGGGTCAAGATCGGCGGTGTACCCGATACCGAGAACCCCGCCGGCGGCTGGGTCTCTTCCGAGTTTGTCATCATCGGCCAGTAGCACCAGCGACCGTGAGGGCCGTGCGCCTGCATGGTACTTATACGACCACACGGGTTGGCCGCGCGGCCAGCCCGTTCTTTGTCTGAGGACCCCTACGTGAGAGCTGTGGTTCAGGACACTATCCCCAGCAGGCGACACCAGCGTTTCCGGGTAGTCGGGCTGCAAGGCATCGCCCTTGCACTGCTGGCGCTACATTTTTATGTGCGTACCCTCCCTACGACTGCCACGCCGATTCCTCCGCCGCAGAGCGCTGAAGCAGCCTGGTGGGGATTCTGGCCGGTCACCTATCTGCCGGCGTGGGCCGTGCTGACAGGCGCCATTGCCACGTGCGCCCCGATTTTCCTCTATTGGGTTCAGGTGTTCAGGCCGGCACGCGGCCGGAGCCCCCATCGCCAGCCAACGAGCCGCGCAACGCACACGCTTTGGCTACAGCTGACTGCCGTGCTGCTCGTTGTGGCATTCTATCTCTTCCCGATCGTCCACACGCGCTGGGGGGATGCCTTCATGCTGGCCAAAGGCATCGCATTTCCCGACGCTGCGCTACGTCTGACTCGCTCCTGGCAGGCGCCGCTCGATGTCGCCCTGCACAGCCAGATCTGGCTCTGGTTTCACGAGTCGATGGCGTGGCAAGATGCCATGCCTGTGTACCGCCTGCTCAGCCCCATCGCCGGCGCGCTCTATTTGCTGGTCGCCCTGGCGTTGAGCCGTCATCCGTTGCTGGCACCCGGCTGGGTCGGCTACGGCCTGTTGATCACCTTGGGCGTGCTGCAGCTCTTCTTCGGCTATGTTGAAAACTACAGCTTCGTTGCAGCCATTCTCCTCGCCTATCTCTGGGTTGGTCTGGCCGTCATCGAAGGGCGACGGCCGCTGTGGCTGGCAGCGGCCGTGCTGGCGCTCGCCAATGCCACTCACCCCAGCACGATCATTCTGGTGCCGAGCCTGCTCCTGCTGGGCGCAATCCGGTGGAAGTGGCGGACACCAAGCGGAAACCAAACGATTGGCGCCGTCGTTCTACAAGTCATGCTGCCCATGCTGCTGATTGGTGGATCGACCTTCTGGTTCATGGAAAGCAGCGGCCACGGTATCGTGACCCTGCTGACCACCGACCGCCCTGGTGGCGGCGATGCCCGGTGGTTTGTGCCGTTCACGGAGACGACGACCCGCTGGGAGCATTACACCCTGTTCAGTTGGCTGCACCTGCGCGACTGGTTGAACGGCCAGATGTTGGTTGCGCCGGCAGTGCTGCCTGCATTGGCCGTGTTGATGTTGTCCTGGTGGAGGGAACGCCGTACATGGATTGACGGGACGGAAACGCCCGCAGAAATGCGTGCCACGTTCGCAGCGACCGCCAGCTTTCTCGCCGTCGCCAGCGGATTCTACCTTCTGTTCACCTTGGTGTGGAATCCGGACTACGGTGGGCAGCGCGACTGGGATCTGTTCAGCCTGGCTGCGATTCCCACAACGCTCCTGCTGGCCGTGCTCCTGCCCAGGTTGCT
>CAIRNL010000801.1 GCA_903879975.1 uncultured Chloroflexota bacterium
ATCCTCCCCAACATCCTGGCGCCGCTGATCGTCATTGCGTCATTCAACGTGGCCGGTGTCATCCTGTCGGAGGCAGCACTCTCTTTTCTGGGGTTAGGCGTACCGCCAGAGGTACCAACCTGGGGTGGCATGCTTGCAGAAAGTCGCGATCAGTTACTGGGTGGCTACTGGTGGCTCGCCGTCTTCCCTGGTGTCGCGATTATGGTCACCGTGCTCTCACTCAACATTCTGGGCGACTGGATGCGCGATTTTCTGGATCCGCGGCTGCGCGGGAGGTAAGCCATGGATGAGGCGGATCAGGCTAATCGGGGCAGATTTGGTTGTCGAGCGGATCAAGTACAGACTGAACAGGTTCAACAGAATAGGATTTCTCGATGAGTGACTATAGCGCAGATTACAAGACGGAGCAGATTCCTCTGCAATTCGTGCCAGTGGATGAGCTACGTGCATTGACACAGGCGATCCTGCGCACAACCGACTTAGCGGCTGAGGATACCGGCATTATTGCTGATGCGCTGATAACGAGCGAGTTGCGCAATCTACAAGGACAAGGACAGGGTGTGCGCCGTGTGCGCGCCTATGTCGACCGCGTGCGGCAGCGTCATGTCGCATCGCGTACAACCTTCGACGTCATCAAAGAATCACCGGCGTTGGCCCTCGTCGACGCGCACAATAGCCCGGGCACAGTCGTGGCCGTCAAAGCAATGCATCTGGCCGTCACAAAAGCCAAAACTTGCGGCGTGGGCATGGTGCTGGTGCGCCACAGCACGCATTTCGGATCAGCCAGTTACTCGGCAAGCCAGGCACTGAGGAGCGGCTGCATCGGGGTAAGCATGACAAATGCCGGCCCTGAGATGGCGCCCTGGGGTGGGATCGACGGCGTCGTAGGCACCAATCCATGGGCCGTTGCCATCCCTACTGGAGATAGCGATTCGGCCATGCCGATCATCCTCGATATGGCACTCACCACTGCAGGCAAGGGCATGATGCGCTGGCTGCTGCGCGACGGCAGGAAGATGCCGCTCAACTGGGCGATTACCGCCGATGGTCGCAGCACTGATGACCCTGCTGAGGCCATGGACGGCACCCTGTTGCCCATGGGTGAATATAAGGGGTACGGGTTGAGCCTGATCACCGACATATTGACCGGCGTGCTGGGAGGTGGCGGCTACGGCACCATCCCCTATCGTGACCCTGCACAGCAGGAAGTTGCACATCAGTTCATCGCCTACGACATCGACTGGTTTCTTGACCGGGCAACCTTCTACGCGCATCTGCACGACTTTATACGCATGATCAAAGCCAGCCGCCCGCGGCCCGGCGTACAGGAAATCCTGCTGCCGGGCGAACTGGAGTGGCGTCGGCAGCAAGAAAAGCTGCGCAGCGGTGTACCGCTCGACCCAGAGGTCTACGCCGATCTCCAGCAACTGGCGAGCGACGTCGGTGTGGCGTGGCCTTGGCCATAAATAGCTTCCGTGCAGTGCACTGAATGTCTATCGGGCTGCGTTCACTCGGCGGCAAGCTCCGTGACTTGCACGGCAACGCCAATCTGAATCTCGATACGCGTGGCTGTGAGCCCGCCTGTACGGTCGTCGTAGGTGTTGTCGATGCGAAAGAGATCGCCCTGCTCGGTCAGCGTGATGGACCTGTCGGCATTGCGCGCATAACTCAACACGATGCCGGTGACGGGATCACGGTCGAGCTGTGGCCGCCGCACGACCGTGCGCAGCGCCTCGGCCGGCAGCCACAGTGCACCGCTGAGTTGCGCAACACCGGTGACACGGTCGACCGTGCCGTTGGTGATGCCGGCCGTCGTGCTGTCCACGCTAAAAGCCGACCAGCGTGCCTGTGCCATTGCCACGTCGACAGCAGCCTGCTCGGCGAATTGGCCCGAAGGGGAACCCGTTACGTAGACCGAGCGCGTGCCAACATAGTTCATCCTGTCACCTTCAGCGAGCCAAGCAGGAGCCTTTGTGCCACGCCAGGGCAGGCGAAGCTGACGCCGCCCTAGCAGGTACGCTTCCGACGAACTGCGCGTGGATGCAGCGTCGGCACCCACGGTGTGGCGATAATAGAGAAGCAGCCCGGTTGCCGTGTCAAACATGGAGATGGTGACAGCATCGCCGCTGTGGTACTCGAAACGCATGGCATCGTACTCGTGATCAGCAACAGTATACGGCATGCGCACGACAGCCAGTTCGTCCGTTGCCACGGACTCAGCCTCAACAAGGACGGCCGGATTCACCCAGAAATCGCCGACGCCAGGGTGAAATGCGGCGCCGAACGTGCTGGCCGGGATAACACCGCCCCCCGTTTCCCCGTACAGCGTCGATGCCACGACCACAGATGTGCTCGTCAGGGCCACGATATCGTGCTGCAGATAGCCGGCGCCGCCGGTACCCGTGTCGTCAGGAGCCTGCGCTATGTTCGCGCTCTGGAAGTAGTAGGAAATGCGCTGCCCCTCGCGCATCCACGCCGGCGCGGGCAGTGTCAGCAGCTGGGGAAAGAGGGACGGAAAGGCATTGAGCGGGTCCCCAGCAAAAGTCTGTACAGGCGGCGTAGCGTGCACTGGCAGCGGAGCCAGCAAGGCAACAACCAGCAGCAAGCCAACCAGAACACGAGCAGCGCGGCGGAATGACGATCGCAACAACATGGTATCCCTCCAGACGTAAAAATAGACAGGGGCTGGCGGACGGCAGGCAGGTGATGGCGTCGACGCGGCCGACGCAGGGCAGAGCAACCCGGTCGGACATGGCATACCCTTTCACACGATCAACATGGCGTCGCCAAAGGAAAAAAAGCGATACCCTTCGGCTTTAGCGACTTCGTAGCTTTCCAGCAACATGCGACGGCCGGTATCGAGATCGTTGGGATGGGCTTGGGCAATGAACGCGCTGACCAGCATAAGCAGGCTCGAACGCGGCAGGTGAAAGTTGGTGACCAGCGCGTCGATGGCCCGGAAGCGATAACCGGGATAGATGAAGAGATTGACGTCGCCCACGAACGCAGCGACGCGCTTCCACAGGCACGCCTGCGATTCGTAGGGATCGATACCCTGTGCGCCGGTCGCGCCCCATTCCAGTGTGCGCACGGTAGTAGTGCCCACAGCAACGACGCGCCCGCCGGCCAGCGTCGTGTCGTTGATATGGCGGGCGGCTGTGCTGCTCAGCTCCGCCCACTCTGTATGAATGGTGTGCTCCTCGACACGTTGACTCTCCACAGGCTTAAAGGTGTCAAGCCCCACATGCAAGGTCACCGTATCCAGCGTCACGTCCTGGGAGCGCAGGTCGAGAAGTAGTTCCGGCGTGAAATGCAGGCCGGCAGTGGGCGCGGCGACGCTGCCTTCGGGGCGGCTGTAGACGGTCTGATAGCGCTCGCGGTCGCCGGTATAGGCGGTGATATAGGGGGGCAACGGCACCTCACCCAGCTCGTCGAGATAGGGACGCACAGGCGCGCTAAACTCCACGATACGCGTGCCGGCGGGCATCACCTCCAGCACAGCGGCAGTCAGGTCGGCACCCAACGTGATGAAAACACCTTCATTCAACCCGCGCCCGCGCACCAAACATTCCCACAGCAGGCCAGCATCATCCTGTTGACGCAGCAGGAACAGCTCGACTCCACCGCCAGTAGGTTTGCGCCCGTGCAACCGCGCCGGAATCACGCGGCTGTCGTTGGCAACGAGCAGATCGCCGGCACGCAGGTACTCACCGATATTACGGAAGGTGCGGTGCTCCAGGCGGCCATCTGTACGGTGCAGCACGAGCAGACGGCTGCTGTCGCGCGGCTCGGCCGGCTGCTGTGCGATCAAGGACGCAGGCAGTTCGTACTCAAACAGGGCAGTATCCATCGTGTACTCACATCAAAAGCAAGAGAACGCAGGTGAAGCGGAACCAAGTGACTATGCGCTCTATTCTTCCGCCACTATCGCTGTGATCTCCTGACCCCAGGCCAGGAGCAGTTCGTCATCGCCGTAGCGGGCGACGAGTTGCAGGCCGACAGGCAGGCCGCCGACTTTCCCGGCAGGCACGCTCAGAGCAGGCAGGCCGGCACAGGTCCACGGCAGATTCATGACAGGATCGCCCGTGGCATGGATGCCCGCCGGTGCGGGACCCACAGCGGCCGGCGCGATCCAAAGATCAATGGCGGCGCGCTGCATCTGTTCCTCCAGGCGGTCGCGCAAGATGACCGGCAACGTGCGCAGATTGGCCAGCGTCGCGTCGTCGACTTTGCGCCCGCGTTCGATGATCTCGCCGGTGCGTGGGCGGTAGCGATCACGAAACTCATGGTAGAGCGCCGCATGTTCGCGGGCAAACTCGGCAAAGACCAAATCGCGGTGCATTTCATTAATCTCGTCGATGTCGAGCAGGGTTGGCACATGCCACACGGTGTAGCCGGCGTCTTCCAGCAGCGCAAGCTGGCGATAGAAAGCAGCCAACGCATCAGGCGCAGCCTGGCGCAGGTAGGGGCCGTCAGCCACGCCCAGGATAGGAATGTCGTCCTCGCTGAGTGCAACCTCCTCCCACTCGGTGCAGAGCGCGGCCGCAGCCAGGTTCACGCCAGCCATGTCCTGGGTGAACAGGCCGACCGTGTCGATGGTGCGTGAGAAATAGACCATGCCCGGCGTAGCGATGCGGTCGTAGCTGGGCTTGAAACCGACGATACCGCAGAAGGCTGCCGGCCGGATGACAGAGCCAATCGTCTGCGTGCCGATCGCCAGCGGACAGAGACCAGCGGCCACGGCTGCTGCCGACCCACTGCTCGACCCGCCAGGCGTGTGTGCCAGATTGTGCGGATTGCGCGTCGGTCCTGGCTCGAAGAAGGCAAATTCCGTGGTCACCGTTTTGCCAGCCAGCAATCCACCCTCGGCGTAGAGCAGGTCAACGACTGCGGCTTGTTGGCCGGCAAAGCGTTCGGGGGGTACAGTCGTCCCGGCATAGGTGACAAAACCGTCCACATGAAAGATATCCTTGACACCGGCGGGAATACCGAAAAGCAGCGGGCGTTCGTCCGGGTCAGGAAAATCCGACAGAAGTTCGTCGGCTGCGGCGTGCAGCCGACGACGCCTTGCAGGCTCGGGCAGGAAGGCCTGCACCTGCAGATCGACGGCATCGATGCGATCGCACAGGTCATCGATGTAGGCGTGCAGATCGAGTTCGCCGCTGCGCAGAGCATTGGCCGTTGCAGCCAGTGGGGCGGGATTGATCAACATGAAGAGTGCTCCCTTCGTGAGGTGCATAGATGACTGGAGATCGTGACGGTTAGCATATTATCCTATCATAGCAGCCAGGAAGCAACCGTGCAGCAACGCCCCAAGCCGTACTATGGGAAGCCGGGCAGTTCTGCTCTCCCAGATGTGCGATCGCATCAACACGCTCGCAGGGAGCGATGCAGCCCAGGCAAGAGGCTCGACTGGCGGTCAGCCGGCGGCCGCTTCAGCTCGTCGCTGATCTTCCTCCAGGGTCGAAGCGGTGTAGTGGCGCAG
>CAIRNL010000802.1 GCA_903879975.1 uncultured Chloroflexota bacterium
TCGAGATAATGCTGCACCGTCCAAGCCACACAGTGGCTCTTGGCCTCGCCGGCTACAATGACCGCATCAAACGTAGCCAGCTTTGCCAGGAGCGCATCATTGGTCGCACCAACCTGACGACGTGTCTGATCGTACTGCACCTCAGGGCCGAATGCCGAGTAGTGTTCCGTCAGCGGTTCATCACCCTTCACCTGAAAGTCCGGCTGGCTACGCCGTGCAACTCCATGAAAGAACATTGCCTCTTCAAAGGCGGGTACAAGGGCATGGCCGATGCTGCCCAGCATCGCGTGATAGGGCCAGATTGTCAGATCGTACGAGCCGCGCTGCGCCAGCGTATTGGTGTAGTGCACCAGGTACTCCTGTGCATAAGCCGGATCGATCCCCATACTCGACGCCAAATCGGCATTGAAGCGCCAGACACCGGCAGCGATGTCCTCTGCTGTGATGATCGTCATCGGCCCAGGATGTTCGCCAGACGCGCCGACAAAAAAGAGCGCATGAAAGATCTGAGCCGCCTGATGGGTGTCCAACGTCGGGAATATCTGCGTGATCGAGGCCAAATTCCGGTAGATAAAACTGCAGAGCCGGCGATTGTCATCGATGGCTCCGCTGCCCGACCGCCCCGCCACGTATAACTCGAAGTCGGGAAGGCAGAAGGTGTTCTGCACATCCACGGCAACCAGCGCAACCCGAAATTGATCCTCAGCTGCCGGGCGAAGGTTGTACCGCCTCGACCACTCTTCAGCTTCTACAGCGCGCCGCTCATAAGGGATGCGCCACAGATGCCCCACCTTCTCCGGCGCATAGTGCGAGGGCAATGGCAGTGCTTGCATCTCTTCTCTCCTTTTTCAATATCCTCTTTGCTCGGACAACTTAATGTATATTTTACACTAACCAATATAGCAGACTCTCGCGCGTTTGTCCAGCCAGCCAGCCTGAGCGCCGGGTGAACTTCACGTTTGGGCGCGCAGCCCAGGGTCCATTGCACCCATCATGGGCTATCAGACGCCCAAAGCGCCCTGGCTAAGCACACGGCACACGGCACAGACGCCCTGTACGCTGCACGGCACCATCCAGCCGGGACGCACGCCTGTGCGCCATTTCGCCAAGCGCGCTGCCGTGGCCTAGAATGTAAAGGGAGTCCGCGCGACCTGGAGGCGCCGATCACCGTACTGTGACCGGGCAAAAAATCGCTTGTCTGAAGATCGGGAGTGGTGCGTGCAGCGAATATTGACAGCCCAACAGGATCAGCTCATCCGGCGCGAGCGCAGCCTGCTCGAAGATTTGCGCGTCCTGCTCGTGCGGCTGGGCGCGCCCGACAGCGAGCTGGCCCTGCTCAAGCGCTCACTCCACCAGCTCGACGAGTTATTCCTGTTGGTGGTCGTCGGCGAATTCAATGCAGGGAAGACCGCCTTTCTCAACGCGCTCTTGGGCGAACGGCTGCTCACGGAAGGTGTCCTGCCCACGACCAGCCAGATTCAGCTGCTACGCTACGGCGAACGCCGAGCGGAGGAACTGACCGGCGACGACATCTTGGTCGTACACCTGCCCGTGGAATGGTTGAGAGAGGTGAATCTCGTCGACACACCGGGCACCAATGCCATCATCCAGCGCCACCAGGAGATCACAGAGCACTTCATTCCACGCAGCGATCTCGTGCTCTTCGTGACCAGTGCCGACCGACCCTTCAGCGAGAGTGAGCGGCTGCTGCTGGCCCGTATCCGTGAGTGGGGCAAGAAAATCGTCATGGTGGTCAACAAGATAGACCTGATCGACCAGCCCGACGACCGCCAACAGATCCTAGCTTTCGTGCGCGACAACAGCCGCCACTTGTTAGGGATGGCGCCGGAGGTCTTTCCGGTGAGCGCCCGCCAGGCGCTGCAAGCAAAGACTCAGGCGCTCCAGCAGGGCAGTCCGCTGAGCGCCAGCCCGATGTGGCAGCAGAGCCTCTTCGAATCGCTCGAACGTTACATTCTGCATGCGTTGGATGCGACCGAGCGGCTGCGGCTGAAGCTGGAGAACCCGCTCGGCAACGCCGACAACTTGAGCCAGCACTATACTAGCGTCATCGGCAACCGACGCGCCGTGCTGAAAGGTGATTTCGAAGCCATCGATGCCATTGAGGCACAACTCGAAGCCTACGAAGCCGACATGCGCCGTGACTTCCAATACCA
>CAIRNL010000803.1 GCA_903879975.1 uncultured Chloroflexota bacterium
ACCAGAATTGGCGGCGGCGTGATGGCGCCCATACTGGCCGACTGGCTGTGAAAGTGGGCGACCTCGTCGAGCGGTGCGTCGACGGTGAATCGATGTTGATAGTGCATGGCGTTACTTCTTTACCTGATCTCGTGCCGTAGCTTTTCCGGCTTCCGAGCTTACTGCCGATGCGGTGGCGCTGTTGCTTTTCACCGGCTGAGCCGGGGCTGCACCCAGTAGGTCGCGTAGCGCCGCCTGGGCGGTCTCAAATTTGAATGTGAAGCCGAGTTCCAGCAACTTTTGTGGCACGGCACGCTGGCCTTCGAGCAGCAGCAGCGCCATGTCGCCGAAGATCGCCTTCATGGCGAAACCCGGCGCTGGCATCACGGCGGGGCGCCCCATGGCTTCGCCGATCGCTTTGCCAAACGCTTTGTTGGTCACTGGGTTGGGAGCCGTCAGGTTGAACGGCCCGTCAGCCTTGTCGTTGGCCAGCAGGAATTGGATAGCGCGTACTTCGTCGTCGATATGAATCCATGGGTACCACTGCTTGCCGCTGCCCACCGAACCCCCAGCAAAGAGCTTGAAAGGGAGCAGCTGTTGCGGCAGCGCACCACCTTGGGTACTCAGGACAATCCCGGTGCGGATGATCGGGCGCCGGATGCCGAGTTTGCTGGCTTGTGCTGTAGAAATTTCCCAGTCAAAGCAGACTTTGGAGAGAAAGTCGTCGCCTGGCGAGAAGGACTCTGTCACCTGCGCATCGCCAGTTTTTGTGCCGTAGTAGCCGACCGCGCTGGACTGAATCAGCACGCGCGGTTTGACCTCAGCACTGTTGATCAAATCCATGACTGCTCTGCCTGCGGCAATACGGCTTTGGCGAATTGCCTGTTTGCTCTCTTTGCTCCAGCGCTGCGCAATGGTTTCGCCAGCCAAGTTGACAATCGCATAGTCGCCCTGGGCAAGCTCGCGCCACCCTTCGCCTGATCCCCCATCCCACTTGTGCAGGCGCACACCCGCCGGCGCTCGCTTGATTTTTTCAGGACTTCGCGACAAGATAACTGTTTCGTGGCCGTCAGCAACCAACGCTTTGCTCAGCGCTGCGCCGATCAGGCCTGAACCGCCTGGAATGATGACCCGCATCGCGTACCCTCCATGTTCTATGTGCGTTTGCTCGGCTCAGCGCTCCTGAGCGCGCTTCACTTTGTTCGAAAGCCCCTGGACAGGTGATGGCAGCTGCCGGCCCAGAAGTCGGGACAGCCACTCAAGAACAACTATGCCCCGCTGGTCTAAATTGCGGAGACAGGCCTCATAATATGCGTTCAGGTATTCATCCAAGACATCTGACGGCATCTGATGGTGGTTGACCAACATACCCTCAACCCACTCCAGGTCTGCATCCAGATAATTGATGTTGCCGAGTGTGAGCGCCGCCAAAATAGCTCGCCCGAAGCTGAGGTTGGCCTTGGCCAACAGGCGGTTGGGCATCTTGTTCGACATGTGCTCCCAGATATCAGCGTCGATCAATGCCTGGCGCATGCGGTAGTGTTCAAGCGCCTCGCGATAATCGTAGCTGATCTGACGACGAGCAGGCAGGGGTTTGAGCGAGGTCATGATGTGCTCTATTTCGGCGATGGCCCCATCCAGTTTATTGCCCAGGTAGTAGCCAGGCAGCGACTGGTGAAGGTCTCGTACCTCCGTGAAAACCAGACCACCAAACGCCACGGGTACACGTTCCTGCAATAACAATTCAGCCATTTCCATCAGTCCTGCAGCAGTATGTAGCTGCTGTGCCGTCAGAACGACGAGGTTTGGCCGTACGGAAGCGAGTGTGGCCTCCAAGCTACGCAGCGGTACGTTTGCCCCTAAGTAGATGACGTCCCAGCCCCGACGACGTAAGAGCAAGGACAATAGGAGCGGGACGAAAGTATGCTCCTCTTCTGGCGGGCAACCGACGAGGATGCGGCCGGGTCGCGTGGGTGCAGGCGTCGAGGCGAGCAGTGCCTCCATGCGGCGGATGGCGAGCGCAGAAGCGAAGTGTTCCTGCTGCACAGTGATACGCCCGTCGTACCATCCTGCACCGATCTCGTGAAGACCGTGCTGAATGAGATCGATACAGACAATTTCAGCTGGGAAGAGGGCGAATGCCTGCGAGAGCAGTTGTTCAGCGCGAAATTCGTCGAATGATAGGCAGGCGCCGACCCACGCTTCACGCATTTGCTGAATTGTACCGGTTTCAGCAAGCGTTGGTGGCTCCAGCTTGATGGCGGCAGGCCGTACTTCACTGGCTCGCTGTGTGCCCGGTGCAGCCACCGATTTGAATGGGTCTCGACCCTCTTCCTCAAAGCGTTGAAGCAGATCGATGGCGCGGCTGATGCTCATGCCCTCGTCCTGCCGTTCAATCAGCCATTTCAGAACCTCGATGTCGTGCTGCGAATAGAGCCGGTGTCCACTGTCTGTTCGCTGGGGGGCGGGTACGCCGTAGCGTCGCTCCCAGGCGCGTAGTGTGTCAGCCTTGAGCCCCGTTTCCTGCACGACAGCCTTCAGATTGTAGACGGGTGTCCTATCGATTTTTGCCATGGTTCACGTTGTTTGTTTTGCGCCAACGAATGCGCTCTATACAATTCACTCGCCCGCGTCAATGTCCTCTATCTTAGCATGGATTTTTCAGTCCGTCAACTCTTTGCATAGGATTTTTCCATGTTTTATTCTGGATAATAGCTGGACAGGCCTAGAGAGGTGTTCTTGACATTTAATTTTGCCTGTGCTACCTTGCCCTGTAGGTAGTCTAGCTTACGACTCAAAAACTATCCGCCATAAATCTAGATGGAGAAACGTGGATGCAGCTGCAGCACACATGGGAACGCACCCTGTTAGACCTGGCCCACGAAGCATTGCATGGAGAGCACATGGCGACGCCGGCTTCCTTCGACCGGACTTTGCTGGGGAGTGCGTACGAGCATTGTGAGTCAATCACTGCGGTCCACAGTCGTTCGTTTCATCTGGCTTCGCGGCCGCTGACGCCGGAAAAGCGGCGCGCAGCGCGAGCCCTCTATGCGTTCTGCCGTGTCAGCGACGACATCGTCGACCGCGGTCAGGTCGCCCCGCAGGATCAGCTTGCGTCCTGGCGGAAGCGGGCAACCTCGGCCCACCCACCGGCCGACGACCTGGTTGCCGTTGCCTGGGCCGACGCACGGCTGCGCCATGCTGTACCCATGCGCTATGCCGAGCAGCTGATCGACGGGGTGGCGCGCGATTTCGAGCAGACTCGGTATGAGACGTTCGACTCCCTGGCTGCCTATTGCTATGGCGTGGCGTCCACGGTGGGTCTGATGAGCATGCACATCATCGGCTTTGCAGGGCCGGAGGCGATTCCCTATGCCATTAAACTGGGTGTGGCGCTGCAGATGACGAATATCCTGCGGGATGTCGGCGAGGATTGGCGCACAGGGCGCGTCTATCTGCCGCAGGACGAACTGCTGCGCTTTGAGCTGAGCGAGAAAGATATCGACCGCAGCGTCGTGACCGAGCGCTGGCGCTCCTTTATGCGTTTCCAGATCGATCGCAATCGCCGCCTCTATAATGAGGCGATGCCTGGCGTTGCCCTGCTGAATCGAGACGGGCGTTTTGCGATTGCTGCCGCTGCGGACCTCTACCGAGCCATTTTGGATGAGATCGAGCGCAACGGCTACGACAATTTCACGCGCCGCGCCGTGGTGCCGGCTGGCCGCAAGCTGCGCATGTTGCCGCGTACCTGGTGGCGCAGCCGACGTGTTCGACTGGCTGTCGCGTAGCGTCTGCGTTCAGTCACGTTTGCGGCCAAAACGGCTTTGCAGCAGGGTATTCACATCGTCCAGGTGGAATGCT
>CAIRNL010000804.1 GCA_903879975.1 uncultured Chloroflexota bacterium
AAGGCAGCGGATCGCTGAAGCCACCCCACCCGTCGGTGCGCCGATACGGATCGATCCGAATCGCAAAATGAAGGTGCGGTCCCGTACTGCCCCCCGTGTTGCCGCTGCGGCCAAAGACCTGGCCAGCGGCAACCTGCTGCCCCTGTCTCACCTCGACGCTGGACAGATGGGCATAGATCGACTCGCCCCATGAGTGGCGCAGCAGCACATAGTTGCCGAACCCCCCCAGCTCGAAGCCGACCTGCTGCACGGATGCAGCGGCGATCGCTTGCACGGGCGTGCCTTCGGGCGTCCGGAAGTCCACGCCGTTGTGACCCAGCAGCGGGACGCCATCGTAGCTGTAGCGATTGTAGTACTCGGCATTCTCACCCCAAAGTTGGGAGATATCGAATGTGCCGGCATAAGGTGCCTGCAAATAGACGCCGGTCAGCAGATCCGGGATGTCGGTGCCGGGCAGCTTCGCAGCGTAGCGCAGCAACGTGCCGGCAGCTGGCGTCGACTCGGTAACCCACCCGCTCGTCTCCCCCCCTGGCACGAGAATGCCGCCGACCTGCCACCAGGTAAGGCTATCAACCTGCTGACTTCCGCCCAGGATGACCACCGTGCTCTTGGGCAACAACGCACCTAGCACATCACCGCTCGGCTTGTTGGCCACGCCAGGAGACCGGCGTACGTTGACGAAGTCGGACGTCTGCGCCAAATCACGGAGTCGGAAGGCGTCCGGCGGCGTGCCGGTATCGGACACCATCTCCATGAGGGCTGCGCCCTGGGCAGTGCGCTCCGCCATCCACCCTTGCTGCAAACGTCCAGACGGATCGGCGATGCGCACCTGCCACCAGAGTAAGCCGTCACGCGCTTCTGGGCCGGAAAGCACGACCCCTTCCACCCCCGGCATAATTCCAGCGATGATGTGGTCAGGTGCAGCGCTCATGCCGGGCGTGCGGCGCAGCCGCACAGTGGTCGTCGTAGCAAAGCGATCTCCGGGCGTAAAGGTGTATGCCGGCGGTGGATTGGGCGGACTGGGCGGTTCCGGTACGACCAATTCGAGCAGAACCTCTCCGTTGGCCAACGCCTGGGCCGCCCAGCCATTGAGCAACCGGCCGTCCGGCGCGCGCCAGCTGAGCCGCCACCACTTCAACTGGTCCGCAGCCTCAGGGCCGCCCAACACAGTCAAAACCGCCCCTGATGGGGGGAGCGCCACTGTGTCCGTAGCCGGCTTGTTGGTCACACCCGGTGTCTGGCGCATGCGTACGGTCGTGGTCGTGCGGACGTTATCCCCAGGGCTGAAGTCGGCGGCTGCTTTGCCAACCGGCAGAGCGGACGGCAGGGCAGCCGGTGTGTAAGGTTCGAGCAGGACGATGCCAGTTGTCGTATACTGGGCAACCCATCCCTCAACCGTTGCGCCGTTGAGCAGCCCGCGCACAGCCCAGTGCGGTATGCCGCCGGCCATGATGAAGATGGGGTCGCGTACCGTGAGCACGGTGCCCCGCGCAAGCTGGCCCAGCACCTGACCCGCCGGCAACGCACGCAGGTTGACGATGTCGAGTGTGCGCACGGATTCGCCAGACTGGTAGGCAGCCGGGCGCAACGAACCAAAGACGACCGGCGCCACCAGGCGGATGCCATCCAGTGTATACTGAGCGATCCAGCCGTCAGTCACCCGGCCATTGAACAGGCTACGCACGGCCCAGTAGGGCAGCCCACCTACCATCGCATACTGTGCGTTGCGTACAGTGACCTGCGTGTCGACGGGCAATTGGCCCAAAATCTGCCCAGCCGGCGCAGCGCGGAAGTTGACGATGTCGAGCGTGCGCAACACGTCGCCGACCTTGTAGGACGCAGGCGTGGGGCGAGGCTCTTTCCAGCGATAGTCGTTGGCCAGCGCCTCACGGAACCCCTGGATGACGCCATTCTTACCCTCGATGTACCACTGATCGAGCCGTGGCCAGCGGTAGAGGATCAACGAGCGAATCTGCTGGTTGCCGGGCTGCTGATTCCACCAGTTGATCTCGGCATAGGCCGCCTGCACCCAGCCATTGTTGGCGTCCAGCCAGGGTACATCCTGGTCTGTCTCGGTGATGTAGACGGGCAGCTGACGCATGGCGGCAGGAATTGCTGTCATGAAGTTGCGATAGGCCAGAAAGTTGTAATAGTAGGCCTGAAAGGGCGAATTCATCGTCGAGGTATCATAGACGAGTGCCGGGTCACTGCCATGAGTGTAGGTGTGCAGCGCAATACCGTCACACCCACTGGCACCCAGGCCGGCCAGAATGTCGGCGAAGTACTGAATCCAGTTTCCGGTTGGGTTGCCAGGATAGGTTGTGTTGATGTTCCACGGCGCAACTGCGCCGACGATGACCTGGTCGTCGGCGTGGCCGGGCAAAGCCTTGATGGCAGAGCGACACAACTGGAAACACCGTACATAGTCGGCTGGCGTGATCGGCACAAGCCCGCTCCGCACAGCTGCAACGCGCTCGCTCTGCCCCACGGGAGCACCCAGCGCTGCAGATCGCGGCGCCAGCGCGCTGAAGCGCGACTCGCTGCCATGGCCAAACGGGTCCGCAGTCGGCCCCGTCATCGGAACATCAGACGCAGCAGCAACCGCTGCAGCAGTGCGCATGCCGGCAGCAGCTTCTGGCCATTCCTGGCGATGATTCATCTCGTTGCCGATAATCCAGATCTTGCACCCTGGCGACGCAGCGACAAAATTGGCAACACGACGAGCAAAGTCGGGGTAACGCGCCGACACCGGCAGCGTGCCAGCGCTACCGTAGCCATGGTTGATACGACAGATGATACCATAATCCTGGCTGCTCCACGGCGTATAGTTACTGCCGCTGCGATTGTTAGGATCACTGCCGACAGCCTCCGTAAAAAGCACCCAGCCGCGCCGGCCAGCCGCTGCCATGATCGATTCACCCCCAGGATCGTGAAGACCAAATATATAGGGTGAATCGAACAGTGGACGTGGCATGGCGGAACCTCCCGATGAAGATTGGACAGTGCAACAGTACGCCGACACAGATGGACGACGGATGAATCGCATGATAGCACGGATAACCGCGAACTGTCCATGTAGTCATGACGAGCAGGCCGCATTACAGCCAAACTGTCAAAGAGCAAACCGTTCATACACACTGGTGCCTTCCGGTCGAACCCACTCACCAGTGCATGGAGTCTGGCAATTGCTGGAGAACCAAATTTGCGAGTCCACTCTACCATGAGCGACAGTAGATTCCTGTCAACAGCAAGGCAAGCTTCCGTCATGGCCACAGACCTGGCCGCCAAGCATCTCATTGCATTGCTGGCTGGGCGCGAGCCTGAACCGGCTATCCTGGATCAGTCACAGTGGGAGCAACTTGTTGCCTATGCCCGGCGACATAGCCTTGCACCATTTCTCTTTCATCGGCTCAAGGAGCGCAGACTCGCCATCCCACCCGTTTGGGAAGAGCCATTGCGTCGCAATTACCTGGCGGACAACCTGCCAGAAGCACTGGCACTCATGTCCGCACTTGGGTATGCCGCGCCGCGCCCTTTCGAACCAAGAGAGGATCAAAAGCTCTCTCATCACATGCCGCCGCTCAAGGGGCCGCAGGGGCTGACGGTGGAAATGCACTGGTCGATTGTCAACCCGCGCAGCCCAGTGCGGTTCACCCCTGCCGACCTGACCAGCCTCTGGTTGCGGGCGATACCAGCCTCCATCGGGGAAACACCCGCGCACGTGCTGGCACCTACTGATCTCCTGCTGCACCTATGCCTGCATGCATCAATCCACCATCGCTTTGACGCCGCTGGGCTACGCAATTACGTGGATATTGCATTGACCCAGCAGCGCTACGACAACGCTATCGACTGGGAGCAGTTCATCCGGCACACACAACAGTGGGATATCACAAATGGTGTCTACTTGGCTCTACAGTTGGCAACTCAATGGACAGACTTCAAGTGCCCACCAGACGTGCTGCCATCTCTAGGGGCTGCACCCCTGGACGAGGAGACGAGCAGTTGGCTGCACCAAAAGATCCTGCACGGCAATACACCAGCCTTGAGGAGTGAACTCGCACCCCTGGCGGCAAAAACGCAGTGGTTCGAGCGGCTGGCGATCCTGCGCCGAGCGATCCTGCTCACCCCGGCACAGATTTCGTCGATGTATCCCGTGGCAGCCAATTCGTGGCGAGTGCTGGGCTACTACCCAGTGCCGCTGCGCGACTTGTGGAGGCGCTATCGCAGGGAGGTATGGCAACTCGTGCGCAGGGACAAAAAGTTTATCGGGACAGCGCGCCTGGAGGCACAGCTACGTGCATATCTTGGCTGGGAATAGATGGGTCGATTCCTATGACACGCAACATCGATTGCTGTCGATACTGACTGGCCCGTCAGATCAACTACACGCTGACGAATTTCGCCGACTACACCGAGCACTTCAGTCTGGACACAAAGCCATCAAAACTATGCGAACACACCGTTTTGAACAGCTGCAGGATAGTCACATACCAGCCTTCAGAGCGCTCATCCCACAGTCAATTATTCCTGTTGACTCGGAAAACCGGATTTGCTACAGTAGTTGTCAGAATTTGTTGTAGAAACAAGTCATTCGGAGCCAGACAATGAGCTGCTACCAGCGAAAAATCAGGGTGCAATCGACCAGAATACCTCGCCTGACATGGCACAGGCTGCTGTGGTTCATGCTGATTGGTGTGACTGCTACCCTGCTGACTACACGCACTGCACTGGCACAGGATAAGGATCACACTGTGCAGCCGGGCGAAAGCCTCTCCACGATTGCCCACACATACGGCACAGATGTGACAACGCTGATGCGCATCAATGGCATCAGCGACCCCAACTTGATCCGCTCCGGGCAAAAGCTGGCAGTGCCCGGCGGGCCGATCGGCAGCGGTGCTGGCCGCACGCTCGGCCAGGAGACGACAAACGATTCGCCCCTGCTGCGTACAGGCGAGGAGACGCGCCTCTATGCCGTACAGCCTGGCGACACACTGGCGACCGTCGCCGCGCACGTGGCCACGACTGCCGCCCGCCTCGCCGAATTGAATCAACGTTCGCCTGCCAGCCGCCTCCATCGAGGGGAACTGCTGCGTGTACCGGTCACCGCCCACAGCGACTTCCCGTTGCCGGTGGAGGATGATATCCCGTCCACAGGCCGCTACTATGTCCACATCGTCGCCGACAAGGAAAGCTTGGCAACGATTGCCGCCAACTACGGTTCCTCTACACGCCAGATTCTCAAGGTCAACGATCTGGACAGCGCTGGCGAGGTGAAGGCAGGCATGCGCATCGTGGTGCCGCCACTCTCCTTTGCCGAAATTTTCGCCGACATCCCTCTGGGCGAGTATGGCGTGCCCGAATATCCGGTCGTGCCGACCACCGCCAAATGGATCTCGGTCGACCTCAACTACCAACGCGCATATGCGTGGGAAGGCAGCAATCTGATCAAGAAGTTCGCGATCTCATCGGGCAAGTCGCGCACGCCCACTGTGACGGGTGACTTCCGCATCTGGGCCAAAATTCCCTCGCAGACCATGGAGGGCGGGAGTTGGGAAACGGGCGACTATTACAACTTGCCCAACGTTCAGTGGGTTCAGTACTTCTACCAAGATTACGCCTTCCACGGCGCATACTGGCACAACAAATTTGGCGTGCCCACCAGCCATGGCTGCGTCAATCTGACCAATGCCGATGCCAAATGGCTCTACGAATGGGCGTCACCGACCGTCACTGAGCACAAGTGGCACGTCACCGACAGATCAGACCCCGGCACGCTGGTCATCGTCCATCCTTGATAGAGAATGGCCCAATGCTTCACCTGCGATCTGCCGGCCAGACCGCCATGATCGGCGTTGTCACATACAACTCACTTCAAATAACCGTAAAAAGGAGTTCGTCATGCCCTACCAGGCACAGGATCGACGCTATGGCCCCATGCCCTACCGGCGCTGCGGGCGCAGTGGGCTTAAACTACCGGTAGTCTCGCTGGGATTGTGGCACAACTTTGGCGGCGTCGACACCCACGAAAACGCACGGGCAATGGTGCTGCGCGCCTTCGATCTCGGTATCACCCACTTCGACCTGGCCAATAACTACGGCCCGCCGCCCGGCTCGGCCGAAGAGACCTTCGGCAAAATCATGGCGCAGGATCTGCGACCCTACCGTGACGAGTTGATCGTTTCGACCAAGGCTGGCTACTATATGTGGCCCGGCCCGTACGGCGAATGGGGATCGCGCAAATCCCTGATTGCCAGCCTCGACCAGAGTTTGAAACGCATGGGACTCGACTACGTCGATATCTTCTACAGCCACCGCCCCGATCCGGAGACACCGCTGGAAGAGACGATGATGGCGCTGGACTATGCCGTGCGCTCAGGACGCGCCCTCTATGTGGGCATCTCCACCTACTCGCCGCAGATGACACGCCAGGCCGCCGCCATCCTGCGCGATCTCGGCACACCCTGCCTGATCCACCAGCCGGCATTCAGTATGTTCAATCGCTGGATTGAGGAGGGGCTGCTCGATGCACTGGAGCAAGAAGGAATCGGCTGCATCGCCTTCTCCCCGCTCGCACAGGGGCTACTCACCAGCAAGTATCTCAACGGCATCCCCAGCGACTCGCGCGCCGCCAAGGCGCATGGGTTTCTCAAAGCCGACGAGGTCAGCGAGCAGCGCATTGCGCTCGTGCACCGCCTCAACGAGATTGCGCAAGGACGGGGACAGACGCTCGCCCAGATGGCCATCGCTTGGGTGCTGCGCCACCCGCAGATGACATCTGCCCTGGTCGGCGCCAGTAAGGTGAGCCAGGTCGAAGACAACGCAGCTGCCGCCAATAACCTAACCTTCACCGCCGAGGAGTTGGAATCGATCGAAGCAATTCTGCAACATGACAACGAACCACCCGTGTGGTAAAGGCACACCGCTAATACAGACGGGCGCAAATAGGCCGGCGGTTTTATAGAGCGATTTGCCAAATCGCTCTACATGCTGCACTGCTCCATAACTACCAATTGACTTAGGCCCACCTGTACTAGTACAGACGGGCGCAAATAGGCCGGCAGGTTTGTAGAGCGATTGTACCTGCTCAGGCATAGAAGTCTGCTGAAGGCGTGCTGAACAGGCCGCACCAGGCAAAGCAAGCGAGTTGGCAACCCGCTTTACAAAACTACCGGCTCTACGAACGCTGTGGATCGAAACCTCAGGGGAACGATTCAGCCTTGACAAAAGGATGTAGCCTTTCAGCATAGATCTACAATCAGAGAACGAACGGCTGCGAAACGAAAACCAGCGATTGGCGGAAGAATTGGCGGCGACGCAGGAGACGCTGCATCCGGTGAACCGCTCAGAGACTGTTTGAAAAGTCATCATCGCAGGGTCCGGGGTGCTGTTTTGCCAACAATTCTACTGTCGAATCGGCCAAATCGCCGCCGATAAATGGCGAAATCGTGACATGATCAACCGCCTTCGCCCCTTTTCAAACAGTCTCTCTTGCTTACACAGGACCTCGATTTCTCCAATGTCATGGCTTTTGTACGGGTACCCACCCCAGCATCTTACTGATTCGCATACATGTACCGGGTCGATTGGCTCTGACCCAAGCGATTACGCGCGTCTTTGAAGTCGAGGATGTGGAGAGTTCGGCAGGCTGTCTTGTAGGGCGAAGTGGCACTTCGCCCTCTTCGCAGTGCTCTCCGTACAGGCGGGGTGGCTGTAAAACGGAATATTTGTAGGGCGAAGTGCCACTTCGCCCTCCTTGCAGTGCCCTCAGGCGGGGTAGCTGTAAAACGGAATGTTTGTAGGGCGAAGTTGTTTTTGATATTCTAAACCTGGATTTCGCACGTTAAAATCTGAATAGAGAGCAAATGTGTGAAGATGCTCCATCTATGGCAAAGTTAGAGTGC
>CAIRNL010000805.1 GCA_903879975.1 uncultured Chloroflexota bacterium
CTGGAGAAGTCAGCGGCTTGCTGGAGAAGTCAGTGGCTTGCTGGAGAAGTCAGTGGCTTGCTGGAGAAGTCAGTGGCTTGCTGGAGAAGTCAGCGGCTTGCTGGAGAAGTCAGCGGCTTGCTGGAGAAGTCAGCGGCTTGCTGGATATCAGAGAAGAGGGTGCGTTACTGCTGGCGATGATGCTGCGCCCAGGTAACGGCCTGGGTGTGGTTTTCCACCCCCAGCTTGGCATAGAGACGGCTCAAATACGAGCGGGTTGTGCTTCTACTAAGCACCAGGTGTTCGGCGATCTGCTGAGGACTGAGTCCCTCGGCCAGGAGCCTCAGAATCCCTGCTTCGCGGCGCGAAAAGTTTGTTACCGATATGGATCGATCGGGCGGCGCCATTTGCGCGAGCAACCAGCCGGCATAGGCGTTATCCGCCAACTGCAAAATCGGACGCAAGCCCGGCTGGTCGATGACCATACGCACATATCCGGTCGATTCCACCGCCTGCAACAGCTGGCGCATGGCGCCACGGGCAGCATTGCGGCGACCGAGCTGATAGAGTTGGAGCGCCTGCAGTGCTTTGATCTGAATCAGGAAATAGGGCGATGACATATCGTGGGCGCGCTGGAGCATCAGTTCGAAGGCGGAGGTCAGTCGTTCCAGCTGCTCACCCTTCGTGATGAGAGCGGTCAGCAGACAAAGCCACACCAGGTCCGGCGCATCGATGGGCAGCGTTTCGACCGTGAGCCCCAGTGCGTCAAATTTGCGCAGGCCGATCTGGGGCGCACCGCACGCGGTGCCATAACGAAGTTCCCACAGCACAAGCGCGGCCTGGCTATGTAGAGGACGCAGCGCATGCGCCTGTTCCCAGTGGTGGGCGTGCAGGGCAGGGTCGAGCAGCGGTTCTGTGGCGCCGGTTGCATGATTATACAGTTGAATCGCTGCCTGCACCTGGAGCAGAAGGTTGGAATCCTGGTAGACCAACGTATCGCGCCATGCTTGTCTGAGAGACTCAATCGCTTCAGGAAGCCGATTCTGCCAGTAGAGTGCCTCTCCGGCGAGAAAATTGGTAAACATGCCATCGCCTGGATCGGGGCGGCTTTGGCAGGCCATGAGCTCGAGCACGCGGGCGTTGCTACGCACGACGTTTTCTACTTGAGCGGTATACAGGTCCTCCTGCATCTGGCGCCCCAAAATGAAAATTTGGCCGCGCGCAAAGCCGGCTGCACCGAAGGCTGCGTCTATCGCCGGAGCAAATTCGCTCAACGGTTTGCCGGGCGCCTGGTTCATCAGCAGGCTTGCGGCAAACAACGTCCAGCCCCGCGCCAGATGGCTGGACGGGTCAAAGTCTTGACTGGCAGCCAACGCGTCGTGATGGAGGTTCTGGCGCGGGCCTTCATAGAGGCGGAGCAGCAGGGTCAACGCCATCCACTCATCTTGCCAGGGCTTTGGGAGCGGCGGCAGCGCAGCAAGGCATGCGTTCACACGGTGCAAGATGGCGGCAAGACCTGCGCCGCGCATGAAGTTGAGCCAGGCCAGGTCGAGCAGCAGGCGGGGACGCGCATCGATTTCGTCCGGCGGCAACAGATCGAACCACTGCTGTACTTCAACCAGATGATTGTTCAGCAAGGCTGCCTGGGCGCGGTTTTGCACGAGTTCGGCTGCCACATGGGAGAAGCCTCCGGCCAGCAACGCGCGCAATCCTCCCACCACATCGCCATGTGTGACATACCAGTCTGCGGCACGACGATAGAGCAACTGGACGGCCGCTGCGCTTTCCTCGACGCGTAGGTGATACAAGAGCAGGTCTCGAAAGAGGCTGTGTGGTTCGTACCACGTCCCTGTATCATCCAGTGGCCGTAGGAATAGTTGTTGGTGCACGGCCTGGCGCAGGAGTTGCTCACTCTCTTGCACGCCGGTGACGGCCCGACACAGCGCAGGATGCAGCCGCTCCAGGATCGCACAGTGCATCAGGAAGCGGCGCAGAGGTTCGTTCAACTGGGCCAATACTTCGCCGGCAAGGTATTCGGCCAGCAGCATCCTATCCCCGCGCAGCCGCTCCAACAGGGTATGCAAAAGGTGTGCTTCACTGTCTGCATGGCTATTGTCCTCCTGCGGATCAGATTCGGGGGCGCAGGAGAGCAAGGCCAGCTGTAGCGCAGCAACCCACCCGTGAGTACGTGCCTCGATCAGGTCGAGCGCCTTGGCGTCTGTGGTAGAGACGTGGTTCAGACGAAGGAACGCCTGGATTTCGGGGCGACTGAGACGCAGATCATCGGCATTCAATTCCAGCACCTGGCGTTGGAGGCGCAGGCGTCCTAGCGATATCGGCAACGACTGCCGAGAGAGAATGAGCCAGTGGACATTGTCCGATGTGTACTCCAACGCTGCACTCAGGAGATCATGGACGGCAGGGTTGTGGAGACGGTGATAATTATCCAAGACCAGCAGCACTGGGCCGGCTAGTTCCTCCAGTGCGGCCAGCAAGAGCAGCAGTGCTCGCCGCGCATGCTCTTGGGTCAAGGCAAGCAGGGTGGCGGCATGGGCTGGTGTGGGGATCAGGGCGGCCACGGAGGCAGCCAGGCTTTGCACGAAGCGCGCTGCGCTATCATCGTCTTCATCCAGCGTCAGCCAACAGAAGAGGGCGGCCGGCGTATCAAACGGCGCCTCTGTGCTGGACGGTGCCCCAGGCAGAGCGGAGGCCGCCAGGAACGTCTTGCCATAGCCGGCAGGGGCAATCATCACACTGAGGCGGTGGCTGCGCCACTGGCGCAGGCGAGCAAGAAGCGCTGGCCGCAGCAGCAGTGCTGGGGGCAGTTTGGGTGGCCGCAGCTTGACGGAAGGCAAAATTCTCCCGTCGTTTACGCCGGACAGAGGTGAGGTAGGCTCATTCAAGCGAACATGCCTTCCATTGGAAGTCGAGCGATCGGACGCGTTCATCAAAATTTCGGACTAAATCATCAACACTACTATGCAACTCTAGATTAACACAACTGAACCGAGTTGGGTTAATCTATTGTTTTGAGTGTGTCCTGAATCCAACGCTATTGCAATTGAGATTGTAAAATGGGGCAATGGGACCCGCTCATACGAGAATTCAGGGTGCCATTCTGGCTTGGCATCCGATATCCGGAAAATTAGGGAACAACGGGCCGACGTATGCTACGGGCAGTTTTGCTGGGTACTTCACAGGTTGACCTGAGAGGAATCCCTCTTTCGCACAAATTGGTAGGCAAAGAGCTGGCGCTCTTTGCCTACTTAGCGCTCAACCAGGAATTGTGCCCACGCACCAAATTGCTGGATCTGCTATGGAGCGATGTAAACGAGCAGAAGGCTCGTGAAAATCTGCGCAGCTTACTCTACAGTCTACGCCAGACGATCGGGGATTATCTGGTTGTCACACGCCATGCGGTTGGTTTGAACCGCCACCAACCCTATTGGTTGGATGTCGAAGTCTTCCTCAGCTTGCCGGCGCAGATGGGTGCACACGATCTGCGCTTCCAGTCTGAAGTCCTCAGGCTCTACACTACGGAACTGCTGGATGGCTTCTCCATTTCAGGTGCGCCCGTGTTTGATGCCTGGCTTGCCGAGCAACGCGATCAGCTGCGAACCCGGGCTGTCTTTGGCTGGCAGCAACTGGTTACATTGTATATGGAGCGGCAACAATCTGAGGATGCGCTCGCTGCCAACCGGCGTTTACTGGCACTGGCACCCTGGCATGAAGAAGCGCACCGCCAACAGATGCAACTGTTGGCAGCAACCGGCCAGCGCAGTGCGGCGCTGGCTCAGTATGAAGTTTGCCGGCAACGTCTTCAAGATGAACTGGATGTGCCGCCCAGCGGTGCAACAGTCAGCCTCTACAACCGCATCAAAGCACAAGGTGACTTGACGCCGGCTACCGTCCTCCTCGCCGACACACCCCAAGTCAGCCGAACTTCGGCGCCTGCGGCGGCGCCCGTCACAACTCCCAAGCCTGCCCCGAATGGACATGTTGTGGAATACCGCGGAGCGATGGTTGCCCCGCCGACCCGTTGGGGCCGCCAATATGAACTTGCCCGGCTGCAGAAATGGATTCAGGTCGAGCAATGCCGATGTGTAGCGATTGTGGGAGTGGCAGGCGAAGGGAAAACAACGCTTGCGCATGAACTGGTGAATCTGTTGGCGGCAGGCGGCGATGCGACGGCGCAGGTCTTTGCAGGGGTGATCATCTCTTCGTGTCGCCATCCACTGCCGATCGGCAGCCTGCTACAAGATTGGCTTTATTCGCTGCGGGGCCAGCAGGTCAAGCTGCCGGCGACACTGGATCGGCAGCTTGACCTGCTGGCCGAAACCATCCAACAGCGGGCGTTTCTGTTTGTGCTCGATGATTTTGACCACTGCTTTGCAGAGGATGGTTGGGCGAGCAGCGCAGACCGGGCTGCGTTCGGACAACTCTGGCGCCTACTGATGGATCGCGCGCATCGATCCACACTACTGATCACTGCGCGCAAACTGCCGCCGCTGCAGGGGCTGATTGAGTCGCCGGGGCGTTTCCGCCAGCTCAACTTGGGGGGGCTAGAGTTGGAGGCAAGCTGCCAATTGCTCAAGAGCTATGGGCTGGAGGGCAGTTCAGCCGATTTGAGCACGTTGCACCATTGCTATTCCGGCAACCCACTCTTGCTGAAGCTGTCAGCACAGACAATCGACCATTTGTTCGATGGCAGCATTGTCGCCTTCGTGCAGGAGCGTGCCTTTTTCATCGGTGAGCTGGGTGACCTGCTGCGAGAGCAGATGGCTGCTCTTGCGCCGCTCGAACGTACCCTGCTGATCTGGCTAGCGCTGGCAGGCCAGCCGATCTCTACCGGCCTGCTCTGGGAACTGCCGATCCCGCGTCCGGCAAAACATGCGTATTTCACGGCGCTGCAAAACCTATCCTTTGCGTCCTTGATTGAAATCCACAGCGGTACGCTGCACATTCGCAGCCAATATCAGGAGTATCTCCACTGTCAACTCACGGATCAGCTGTTCGATGAGGTGCGGGAAAGCCTGGCAACGCTCAATCTGACGGAGGGCGTCCTGCATGAATGTGCGCTCTCGCCAGGCGCGGCCCAGGTAGAGGAGGCTAGCTTCAGCGGGCTGCCGGTCGACTCGCTTCTGAAGCGCCTGCAACACGAGCTGGGCAAGGAGCGACTCGCCGCTGCTCTGCAACAGTGGCTCGTGCTACTAGATGCCATGCCAGGCAGCGAGGCGACATATGCTGGCAGTGCAGTTGAGCCTGTGCGCAGTGTTGTTGGCCGCCATAGCTACCTACGCGACAACCTGATCTATTTGCTTGCCCATTGCAGCACGGTGAGCGGATAACACCCGCCTCCTTCCAACTCATGTCTGACTCATGGTGAGGTTGTATAGTGCATCGAGGGGTAACCCTGGAAGCCAAGCAAACCATTCGCCCGAGTGCCGGTTGATGGATACATTCGACGTCAACTGGTCAGCCGCCAAAGTGACTATCCAACACTATGCTGATTCTCGATCTGTATCTGATCACTGGCTGCGCTGCTATCGCCATCTATTTTACCTATCGTCGAATCGAACAGAGGCAGCAGCCGGCGTGGTGGCGGAATTCCAGCGGAGGGACGCACGCCTTGTTCTTCCAGAAGTGGCAGGATCAATTCCACCGAAAATCGGCCAAGGCAGAAGAGGACGACGAACTATTTGATGTGCCGACACCTGTCACGGAGGAGGCGCTGGCCTGGATCAGAGTTTGCCAGGTTGAGCGAGAAACGTTCGTTCAGTTGAATGCTCTGTGCGATACAGATGTCGTCAAGGTCGAGACAGGAGAAATGATCCCGGTGAAAGGGATGATCCTAGAGGGGTCAGCCTGGGTGCTCATTCAGCATGACTCGCTGGATTTTCACTTTACGCCTGGCGACATTCCTGTCAACGTACAGCAGTACACTGTCGGGGACCTCGTTGCTGCGCAGAAGATAGTGGTGGTTGGCAGTTTGAAAATCAGGCCTGATCTCTCTGGCTGATTGCCATTGCTGACGGATCGTCTGGAGCAATTGATGGCGCTGCCTTTTCATCAATCTATACGGGCCTTGCAGGCCGAGCGCGAGTGGGCGCCGGTGTTAATTGCGGCGAGTGCGCTGGCGCTGCTCGTGTTGTGGTTGGGGTGGTTTCTGTGGGCGCCGGTCAGCCTGTACGAAACAGGCGTGCTGGTCGGCGTGACAAGGGGAGGGACCGTGGTTGCCAACTTCCCCACCCAGGTCGCCGACCGTTTGCGTCCGGGGCAATTCGCGCTGCTGCGCGTGCAGGACGACAGGGGATCAGCGCTGCTGTCCCCCTCTGCGTCTGCGCAGCAAGCGATCTCTGCCGTTGTCACGTCGGTGGATGCGAGTCTGGGAGCGGATGTGACCGAAGTAACGTTGTCCAGCTTGTCCGCCGAATGGCCTTCGGCAACGCTCTCGACCGGCTACCCCCTATCCGGTTCTGTTGTGGTCGAGGTAGGGCAGGTCTCACCGGCCCAGCTGATCTGGCGTGTATCAAGGCCAGCAACCGACGCCGGCACAGTTTCGTTCAGTTCAACTTCCCCATAAAGGCCGCCTGCGTCAAAGCACGCTCGAAACAGGATCTCAGCGCTTTGGAAAAAATGATTGCAGCTGACGAACGCCGTTTTCTGGCGCCAGAAGTTGTGCAGACATCCAGTATGGATTGTGGGCCGGCTGCACTCAAGGCAATGCTCGAAGGCTTTGGTCTAGCAGTTGATTACGGGCGCCTGCGCGAGGCGTGTCAGACTGACGTAGACGGCACCTCCATCGACACCATTGAGGATGTGGCCACGCGCCTTGGGTTGACCTGCCAGCAGGTGCTGGCGCCGATCGATCATCTTTTTATCCCCAGTGCGCAGCTGCTGCCGGCGATTGTCGTCACCCTTCAGCCAGGCGGCTTCACACATTTCGTCATCGTCTGGCGGGTCATCGGTTCGTGGGTTCAGATTATGGACCCAGCGCAAGGGCGACGCTGGCTGAAACGCAGCCAACTGCAACAGAGCATCTATCGATACCGTTTTATGATGTTGGCCGCCGACTGGCGAGTCTGGGCTGGCGGGGACGGATTCTGCACCCCCCTGCGCGCACGAATGCAACAACTGGGAATCTCGGAGCAGAGATGTGAAGCGTTGCTCGCACGTGCGCTGGAAGATTCGCACTGGAGAGCGTTGGCAGCATTGGATGCCGCCGTTCGGTTCGCCCGATCGCTGATGGAGGCTGGGGGTATCACAGGCACAGCCGAGATCGAACAACTGGTCGAATGGTGTGTTTCGCTGGGTTCCGATGTGGCACAAAACGCCGGTCAGCCCTCGTCCTGGGAGCTGGCGACCCTGCCTGCGGCCTATTGGTCCGTTCTGCCTGTAGCCGCCCAAGCAACCGAAGCGCGGTCAGAGGAAGAGATGCTGAATGTTTACGGTGCGGTTGTGCTGACCGCCACCGGGCGCACGCCGCTCGCCGCTGTTGACACCGAGCGGTCTGGCGCAGAGTCTGCAGCAGACATCGCCGGCAAGAGTGCGGATGTCATGGTGCAGGCAGCACTGCCCGGGGGACTGCGTGCAGCGCTGAGGGCCTCTCCGGGAGCTGTGCGCACCATTCTTCAGGCGCTGCGCGACGATGGTCTGCTTGCGCCCGGTGTGCTGCTGCTGATCGTGATTGCCAGCGCGTTCAGCGTCACACTGGAGGCCGTGATCTTACGTGGCCTGATGGATATCCACACCTGGCTCGTGCGCGATTCGCTGCGCGCCACACTCGCTGTCAGTGTCTTTGCGTTTGCGCTTCTGCTGTTTTTGCTTGAAACGACGCTCACCAGCCTGAGCCTGCGGCTCGGGCGCCGGCTGGAGACCCGGTTGCGCGTTGCACTGTTGACCAAGATTCCCCAAATCGAAGAGCGCTACTTTCACAGCCGGCTCATCTCGGATATGGCGTACCGAGCCTACAGCCTGACCCAACTGCACAGTTTGCCGGGACTTGGCGCCGCTCTCTTGCGCCTGAGCATGCAACTGTTTTTCACCACACTTGGCGTCATCTGGCTGGCACCGCAGGGTGCGATCCTTGCGCTGGCCATGCTCGGCACCGTGATCGGCGTCACCCTCATGTCGCAGCCGCTCACCAGCGAGCGCGATCTGCGTGTGCGGACACATGCGGGCGCGCTGAGTCGCTTTTATCTGGATGCGCTGTTGGGCTTAGTGCCGATCCGCTCCCACAGTGCAGAGCGCGTCGTGCGCCGAGAGCACGAAGTCTTATTGGGCACCTGGACCCGCGCCATGCGTGAGCTGGCCAACATCGAATTGATCTTGCAGACGCTGGTGGCGGGCATCGGCATCGGCGGCGCCTGTGGAATTGTTCTACTCTATCTCAGCAACGGCGGTGATGTCAGCGGGGTGCTCTTGCTGCTCTATTGGTCCCTTGCCCTGCCTGCGCTCAGCCAGTCATTCGTTTCCCACGCCCAACAGTATCCGCGATTGCGCAATCATCTTCTCAGGGTACTGGAGCCGTTGAGCGCGCCTGTCAAGGGAGACGAAGTGGAATCCGCTGCGACGCCAGCAGGCGATCGGCCTGAGCCGGCACCCGGCGTCGCCGTAGAACTGCGTGGAGTAACAGCGGTTGCGGCAGGTCATCCGATTTTGTACGACCTCAATCTAACGATTGCGTCTGGCGAGCACCTTGCGATCATCGGGGCATCGGGATCCGGCAAGTCGAGCCTGGTGGGACTGCTGCTGGGCGTGCTGTATCCTGCGCAGGGAGAAATCTGGGTCGATGGCAACCGGCTGACAGCAGCGCATCTCCAGTCTCTGCGCCGGGCAACGGCCTGGGTCGACCCGGCTGTGATGCTCTGGAATCGTTCTTTGGCCGCCAATTTGCTGTATGGGCTGCCCGGAGCAGAGGAGGAAGAAAGCCTCGTCTGGGACGCGCTGGCGCTGGCCGATCTGGATACGGTCATCACCAGGCTAGCAGATGGCCTGTCCACCCGATTGGGCGAAGGGGGAGGGTTGATCTCGGCCGGTGAAGGACAGCGCGTTCGCTTCAGCCGTGCGCTGATGCGTCCTTCTGTGCGCCTGGCGATTCTTGACGAACCATTTCGTGGGTTGGATCGAGCACAGCGCCACCAGTTGCTAGCCAATGCACGGAAGCATTGGAGCAAGGCAACACTGTTGTGCATTACGCATGATGTGGCCGAAACACAACAATTTGACCGAGTCTTGATCCTGGAGGGGGGGCGCATCGTCGAAGTGGGTGCGCCAGAGGTGCTGGTGCAAGACCCGCAATCGCGCTATCGGGCATGGCTGGACGCATCCTCGGACAGTTGGCAATCGTTGTGGAACGACCCTCAGTGGCGGCGTCTACACCTGGATAGCGGCAAGTTGGTCGAGCCATAAATGACAACTGTACGCAGAGCAACTCATATACAGATCACACTCGACTCACGGTGAGCGCCTATCGTATTGTGTGTTCCTAACGCAAAGATTCGCAGCAAAGATCGATATGGAGTGCAATGGCAGCAACTCTACTGGAAGGCGCCAAAGAAACGCTCTTTAGCCGGTTACAGCGCAAAGTGCGTGAAGTGCGTCCGCATAGCAAAATCCATTCCCTGATTGAAAGAGCCAGGGATGTCTACCATTCTGGGCAGGAACAGACAGCGCCGCTGTTGAACGACGTGGGGGATTACCTGACGGACGTGGACAACCGCTGGCAACTGTTCGTTCACACGCGCATCGATCCCTTGTTGAGCGGAAAACGCGGCCAACAGCTGGGTGAACTTGGGATTCAGATGAGTACGGTCGAAAAGAGCATCAACCGTCGGCTCTTGTTTTCAGTAGGCAACATGGGAATTGCCTGGGCCGCCACGAACGTACTGCCGCCGTTGGCGCTGATTAACGCCGGCATGATGGTCTGGCTGGGGATGCCGATCTATCAGCGGGGTTGGCAGACACTGATCAATGAGAAACGGTTGACCTATCCGGTCGTTTTAGCAGGCGCTGCCGCCACCACCATCCTCAGCGGCCAATATATTCCGGGCAGCGTGATGATGTTTGCGATCACAGCGACCAATAAAGTGATCAACCGCACAGAAGATCACTTTCGTCGCAACATCGTCGACGCGCTCGGGCAACAGCCGAGCAGTGTCTGGCGGCTACGAGACAGTGTTGCAGTCGAAACTCCGCTGTCCGAGGTGCATCACGGCGACGTTCTGCTGGTCGGTGCCGGCGAGATGATAGCGGTCGATGGGACGATCATAGAGGGTGCCGCCACAGTCGATCAGCACCGCCTGACGGGTGAATCGCAGCCGGCCGAAAAAACGGTGGGGGACGAGGCGTTGGCCTCTACGATGGTTCTTTCCGGCAAGATTCGGGTACATGTTCAGAAAACTGGCCAGGAGACCAGCGCAGCCCAGATTGCGGCGATATTGCAGAATGTATCGCGGAGCCGCATCAACTTCAGCTCCAGAATGGACAACTTTGCCGACAGCATGACGGTTCCGATGCTGAGTCTGGGCGGCATCGCCCTGTTGGCGATGGGGCCGGTGAGTGCGGCTGCGATCATGTCCGTCGGTGTCGGGAGCCTTGCCCGCGTCGGCGTGCCACTTGCGACGCTGAACTACCTCAACGTGGCTGCCCAGCGTGGTCTGCTGATCAAAGATGCGCGATCTCTGGAGTTATTGAAGAACGTCAACACTTTTGTATTTGATAAAACAGGGACGCTCACACTCGAACAGCCGCAGGTTCACGATTTTCATCTCTGCACACCCGGCTGTCCGCCGGGGAGCGAAGAGTGGCTGCAGGCGGAGAACCTGTTGTTGGCAGTTGCCGCTGCGGCCGAAACTCGCCAGTCACATCCGATCGCCAAAGCGATCAGCAGCGCAGCCAAGGAACGCAAACTGATCATCCCTGAGATTGAAAATGCCCACCTCGAGCTTGGCTATGGCATCAAGGTTCGCCTGGCGGCGCGCCAGATCGAGCCGTTGCTCCACGAAGGCAGCTCCTTCAGCGCGCCCTTGGGCACAGAGAATGACTCCCATGTGTGGGTGGGGAGTTGGCGTTTCCTTGAGATGGAGGGGATTGCCGTTCCGGCCGAGTTGGCTGTTGTGCAGGAGAAATGCCACGCCCAGGGGCATTCGTTGGTGTTAGTGGCGATCAACGACAGCGTTGTCGGGGCGCTTGAACTTCGCCCCACCGTCCGGCCTGAAGCGCGCGAGGCCATTGCCGAGTTGCGCAAGCATGGCATGGCGCTCTACATCATTTCGGGCGATTCAGAGGCGCCGACCCGGCAGCTTGCCCAATCGCTCGGCATCGAGCACTACTACGCCGGCGTCTTGCCGCAGCAGAAGGCTGGGCTGGTCGAAGAACTGAAGGCAAACGGAAACAGGGTCTGTTTTGTTGGAGACGGCATCAATGATGCGATTGCGATGGGCAGAGCAGATGTCTCGGTCTCATTGCTTGGGGCATCGACGCTTGCGACCGATACTGCGCAGATTGTGTTGATGAACCAGGATTTGAAGTTGCTGGCATTCATGCTGAGGATGGCGAGTGAGTTTGACAGTTCGTTAGGCTCCTTGTTCCGCGCCACGCTCGTGCCGGTGAGTGCAGCAGTGGCCAGCACGTTCCTTCTGCAAACCGGCACGTATACGGCACTCTTGATCTGGCAGATGGGGATCGCCAGCGGGATTGGGATGGGGTTTCAGCCGCTGTGGAAGTACCGTCAACGCCCACCGGCGCATCCTGTCGCCCAGAATGAAATCAGCGGCAGCGGAGAGCAGGAAACAGCGGCAGTCCCCATAACGCACCCTGTTGAGTTTGCGCCGTTGCCCACGCAGTTGGCCGTGGCTCGCACGTGACGTCTTGAGAAGAAAGATGCGCAAACATCGAACATTGTCTTCCAAGCAGATGGGGTGGATCACGCTGGCACTCCTGATCAGTGTGGCGGGTCTCCTCGTGCTGGTTTATTTCATCATGCAACCACCTCAGAAACTTGCGGAGCAGGCGCGCGTGTCCGAGCAGTCTGTCGCCGACGCGGCGTTGCTCGACGAGCAGACGTGTGGGGAATGCCACGCGCAGCAGGTTGCAGACTGGCTCGGTTCTCACCACGAACAGGCGATGCAAGAGGCCGGCCCCGAAACAGTGCTGGGTAATTTCGAGAACGCAGTGTTCGATGACGGAGCCGTGACGAGCCGCTTCTTGCAGAAAGGCGGCCAGTTCATCATCAACACAGTCGGTGCAGACGGTGAATACGCCGATTTCACGGTGCGCTATACCTTTGGGATCACCCCGCTGCAGCAGTATCTGCTGGAACTACCTCGAGGGCGCCTGCAGGCATTCACAGTGGCGTGGGACACACAACAACAACGTTGGTTCTCGCTCTACCCTGGTGAAACCTTTGAACCGGGTGAGCGCCTGCACTGGACTGCGCGCGGTTTCACGGCCAACTCATCCTGCATTGACTGTCATGTCACCGGTCTGGAGCTTGGCTACGATCTGGAGAGCGACAGCTATCGCTCCACGTGGGATGCCGTCAATGTCAGTTGCCAAGCATGTCACCTGGCGACCGAAGCGCATCGCCGCGAGGCAGAGGAAGCTGAGCAATCCGCCGCAGAAACCGCTGATGGCGACAGCGGCTTTCAGATCGATTATCAGTCGCTGACCCCCCAAGAACAGGTGGACTTGTGTGCGCGCTGTCACTCCCGGCGTTCGCCCATCAGTCCCCAGGCGACCTATGCTGCGCCCTTGCTGGACGATTACATGCCGGAGTTGTTGCATGCGGGCTATTATCATGCCGACGGCCAGATGTTGGACGAAGTGTTCAACTATGGCTCTTTTCTGCAATCCAAGATGTACGATGCAGGCTTGAGCTGTACCACGTGCCACGACCCCCACACATTGAAACTGCGCCTGCCCGGCAATCAGCTCTGCAGCAGCTGTCACCAGTTGAACGCTCCTGTCGCCACCTATCCCACGCTGACCGCCAAAGAGTACGACTCAGCGGCACATCATTTTCACAAGGCCGGTTCAGCCGGGTCGCGCTGTGTAGATTGCCACATGCCTGCGACGACCTATATGGTGGTGGACCCGCGCCACGACCACAGTTTTTCGATCCCGCGTCCAGACCTCACGCTGCAGTGGGGAACGCCCAACGCGTGCGCGCAATGTCACAGCGATGTGGGCGAGACGGCGGCAGAGGTGGCTGAGTGGTCTGCGAATGCGATGGACAAGTGGTACGGTACAGGCTGGCGACAGCGCCCGAGCACAGCGGGGCTGATGACAGTAGCCCAACGTGGGGACGCTGCTGCGGCCGTGCCCCTGTTGACCTTGATCGAAGACCGCGCACAGCCGGCCATTTTGCGCGCAACAGCGGCCGATCTGATGGCACAGTATGGGGTCAACGCCATCACAGAGCTTACGCCCCAGGTCACGGACCCGTCACCGCTTGTGCGGATCGGCGTAGTACGCGCCCTGGCCAATCTGCCGGACGAGCAAAAAGCTCCGCTGCTTGCTCCGCTGCTCGAAGACCCTGTGCGCGCTGTGCGCATCGAGACGGCCAGTGCGCTGGCTGCATTCCCTGCTGCTGCGTTGACAACGGAGCAGCAGAACGCCTTCAATACCGCCCTGGACGAATATGAAGAGGCGCAGTCGGTGTTGGCCGATCATCCCGAAGGGCATATGAACCTGGGCAATCTCTACGCGCGGCGCGGCGCTACGGCGCAGGCAGAAGCGGCCTATCTGGCTGCCATTGCACGCGGCCCAGATTTCTCTCCGGCTCGTATCGCCCTGGCAACCTTTTACTATCAGCTGGGCCGCATCGCGGAGGCTGAAGAGGCACTGCGCAGCGGCATCGAGGCGCAGCCCAAGCAAGGCGACCTTTACTACTCGCTCGGCCTGTTTCTGGTGCAGCAGCAGCGGATGGAGGAAGCGGCAGCAAGCCTGGCCAAAGCTGCAGAATGGATGCCGACACAGGCGCGCGTGCACTACAACTATGGATTGCTGCTTCATCGGCTGGGAAGGAGCGTTGAGGCAGAGGCTGCACTGCAGCAGGCGTATGCGCTGGAGAGCGACAATCCCGACATTCTGTTTGCGCTGGCCACCTTCTACCGCGACCAGCGCCAATGGCAGAAAGGGGTTGCCTATGCAGAGCGCCTGGTGCAACTGCAACCCGATGTTCGCCAATATCAGGAGTTATTCGCATTGCTGCGCAGCAACAGCCAACCGTAGCAGACGAAGCCAGTGATGCAACGTAGCATGGTGGGTCAGGTCAAGGAAGCCGAATGGGGGGCCTTGACCTTTACTCTACAGTTCGATTGTATTCTGTTCAGTCTTATCAGGAGAAAACACATGACACTTGAAAAACAAAGTTTTGCCCAGGGGGCAGCAGAGGGAGCGCCGCCTGGGGCTGCACACTCCCCGCGCAAATGGTGGAGATACCTCCTGCCGCTTGCGATGCTCTCCCTGCTGCTAGCCGGCACCCAGCGTGCACATGCCCAAGAGGAAGCGCCGGCGCCGGCAGTGGAACGTCCCAACATCGTGTTATTGGTGGCCGATGACTCTGGATACTCGGATTTTGGGCCTTTCGGCGGTGAAGCATCGACACCGGTGATCGACGCATTTGCGGGGGAGGGTGTGCAGTTCACCAATCACCACACCCAGCCGACCTGCTCGCCCAGCCGATCAGAGATTCTGACCGGTGTCAAGAATCACATCAACGGGCTGGGCGTCATGCAGGGGGCAGTGCCGAAGAACCCGCATGCGGCGCAGTTCGGGCTGCCGGGCTATACCGGCTACCTCAACCAGCACGTCGTGACCGTGGCGACCCTGCTGCGTGATGCTGGGTACGACACCTATCATGTCGGCAAGTGGCATCTGGGCGCCGAGAGCGAGATCGACGGCCAGCGCATCTACCCACGTGGGACATGGCCGATCGACCAGGGCTTCGATCACTCGTTCGGCATGCTCGAAGGGGGTGGCGACCACTGGGGAGCCTGTGAACGCGGGTCGGGCTGGTGCACGCACTTTGTCGATGACTACCAAATCATCAGCGGCTATCGAATGCCGCTCAACTACTTTGGTGCTCGAACCCACACCGATCGTGCAATTGAGTTGATCGAAGAAGGCCTGACGGCCAGTAGCGGCGAAAAGCCTTTCTTCCTCTACTTTGCCGTCACCCTGCCCCACGAACCGAGTCAACTCCCAGAAGAGTACATTCGCCAAGAGTTGATCGATCTTTACTATGAGAAAGGGTGGGACGGTATTCGTGCTGATCGCCTTGCCCGGCTGAAGGAGCTCGGCATCGTCCCAGAGTCGATGGTGGTGAGTGAGCGTTACGAGGGAGTGCCTGACTGGAACAACGAGAGCGATCCGGCGTGGGCACCGCTTCTGGAAGAGGTGACGACGCCACCCTACGATGCGATCTGGCAGGTCAAGACGGTCGATGATCTCAAGCGCACGCTGGCCAAGAAAATGGCGGTGTACACCGGGATGGTCGAATATTTCGACCTGCAGGCTGGACGAGTCGTCGAAACCCTCAAGGCCAGCGGCGAGTATTCGGATACAGTCTTTATCTTCTTATCGGACAACGGTGGGGAGCACGAAGCTGTAGACATCCTGGAGAGCGAACTGTTGGTGCGCCGAGGCGTGGACAACAGCTACGAGAATATCGGGCAGGCAGGTTCCTTCGTCTCCAACGGATTGGGCTGGGCGCAGGTGGCAAATTCCCCGCTCCATGGCGCCAAGTCGACCATGACCGAAGGCGGCATTCGTACCCCGCTGATTATCTCCTACGTCAACGGCGGTGTGCAGGCGGGCATCCGCAGCGACTCCGTGGTCAGCAGTGTCGACATTCCGGCGACGATTCTGGACTTTGCCGGCGTGGCTCACCCGGCGGGCGTTGGTGTTGCACCCGACTGGGATTCCTGCATCGGCGTCTACAATGACCGCACCGGCATCTGCCCGGTCAACGGTGCAAGCCTACGCGGTCTGCTGACCGGTGAAACGAACGTGGCGCACCCGGACCAGCCCCAGGTCTTCGAACTGTGGGGACGCACCAACAAGGCATTGTTCCTCGAGGACGAGGAAGGTGTCTGGAAGATTCGCAAAGTCGCCAACTTCGAGACATTGGAGGGCATCAACTATGGCGTCGGGGCCGACGAGCCGTGGAAACTTTTCCACGTGACGACGGACATCGGCGAAACGACCGATCTGGCAGCGCAAAACCCCGAAAAGGTACGCGAGCTGGTCGAGCTCTACAACGAGTATGAGTATCAGGTCAACTTTGCGCCGGCCACAGCGAAGGCCATCCGCAACGCGCAACCTGGCACATCCTTTGTGCAGAGTGTCGTGATTACCAACACGAGCGACAGCGCTGACACCTTCAGCTTCGTGTGCCGCTCCACCTGGGAGTGCACGGTCAGTGCCGAGGCATTGCCCGTGGTCAGCGCAGCGCCGGCGGCGAGTGCAGCGGCAGAAGCAGGCGCAGCGGCAGAAGCGGGCGCAGCGGCAGAAGCGGGTGCAGCCGAAGGCGGCGAAGCGGCAGCGGGCGCAGCCTCTACGACGATCGCGGTGCCTATTGCAGGAGATGCCGTGCAGGTGCAGGCGCAGTTCAGCGTCAGGGTGAACAACGCCACGAACCCGCCCCAAATCATCATCGTGCCGGACGTTGTCGTGAGCGAAGCAGCCGGGGCGGCGGCCGCCCCGGCAGGCGAAGCAGCGGCCCCGGCAGGCGAAGCAGCGGCCCCGGCAGGCGAAGCAGCGGCCCCGGCAGGTGAAGCAGCGGCCCCGGCAGGCGAAGCAGCGGCCCCGGCAGGTGAAGCAGCGGCCCCGGCAGGCGAAGCAGCGGCCCCAGGCAGCGTGACGCTGGCCCCTGGTCAGTCGGTGATCGTGCACGTCAAGTTCAGTGTTCCGCTGAATGCTGCGCCAGGTGCGAGCAATATTGCCCAGCTGAATGTGCTGCCGGCCAACAACCCGCACCTGTCCACGAATTTCACGATGGTTGCCTCGGTCGCAAAGCCGGCGGTTGCCAAAGTGGGTGCAGGGGATTAACAGAAGCGAGTTGCCAGCGCGCCGATACAGTGTATCGGCGCGCTGGTGGCTCTTCAGTCAGGTGATCTTACCAGCTGCCTGCCAATCAAGATCGCTGGCAGGCAGCTGTGGGTCGCAATGCTCGTCATTGCTGGTGCAACGTTGGGGCTATGCTCCACGCTGGCAATGGACTTTCTGCACCGGCGGTTGATGCGTTGGGCAGCGGGGTTGCGCATGTCCCGGTGAGGGAAAAGGGAAACATGCAGGGAGCTGGCAATTCGGCAATGCAGCGACAGATCCTCAACGCGCGCCTCAAGCGGGCTCGCCGCGAGGTGCAGGTGTTTCAGCCGCCGCACCTCGCCCAACCGCTGATCATCGTCAGCGCACCGCGTGCGGGCAGCACCCTCCTGCTGGAAACCCTGGCACGATTTCCCGATCTGTGGACGATCGGCGAGGAAAGCCACGAAATCGTCGAGGGCATCCCTGCGCTCCACCCGGCTGCCCACGGCTATGCGTCCAACTGTCTAACCGCAGCCGATCTCACGCCGCCAATCGCCGAACTGTTGTGCGATCGATTGGCACGCCAGCTGCGCGACCGCAGCGGACGGCTGTGGATGGAGCTGACCGCAGAAGAACGGCCAGATGCGCCGCGCCTGCTGGAGAAAACCCCCAAAAATGCGCTGCGCATCCCCTTCCTGCGCGCGCTTTTTCCAGACGCGCGTTTTCTGTTCCTGCACCGAGCTCCAGCTGAAAATATCGCCAGCATTCTGGATGGCTGGCACAGCAGGCGGTTTGTCGCCTATCATGCGCTGCCTGGCTGGCCGCGCGGTGCCTGGAGCTTTCTGTTGACGCCTGGCTGGAAACAATGGGCGGGGAGACCGCTGGTGGAGGTTGCGGCGCAACAATGGCGCGTGGCAAACGAGACCATCCTCGCGGAACTGGCCACATGCCCGTGCGCACAGTGGCTGGCCGTGAGCTACGCAGAACTGGTGACGGCTCCCCGACAGAGTGTGCAACGCATTGCGGACTTTGCCGGTCTGACGTGGGATGAAACAGTAGAACAGGCGCTCGCTGCACCGCTCCCCCTGTCGCGCATGACGTTTTCCGCACCTTCCCCTGACAAATGGCGCAAATACACAACAGAAATCGCAACTGTGATACCCGATCTGGAGTCCCTGGCCGAACGCCTTGCCAGGCTAGGGTCAGACAGCGGATAGGCCACCCTGCGCCCCACGCCCAAACCCCGCTCCTCTCACGTACGTCGAGCCGCAACTCACATGCAACTTACGTTCAGGTCACACTGCGTGGCTATCATGCTGTTACGGCAGAAAACGCCGTGCCTGCGACGTTGTTTGATGCTGGAGAAAAGTCTATCGCCGGGGTGGTGCCGTTCGAGGCAGCAGTGGAGAGCAGGGTTGGGTAGATGACAGAACCGTTGCAAGATTCGTTTTTCAGCCACAATAGCAATGTACTGACGGACGGCACTGCAACCTGCCGCTATCAGGATCTGCCATCCATCTTTACCGATCTGGATGCGCTTTTCTCTGTGCTTGGGCTGAACTTGCGACAAACCGTCGCCTACGAATGCCCAAACAGTGTGAACGGGGCAGTGACCCTGCTGTATCTGCTGGCACGCGGCTACAGCTTTGTGCTGCTGCCAGCCGAGCGGCACAGTGCCAAGGGCAGTGCGCAACGGCCAACGATTCCCAGTTTCTGCCATCACCATGTGACGATCCAGCCTGATCTCCCCGGTGCGGCTTCCGTACAGGCAAGCCCGCTGAGAGCCACCGGTGAATTGCCAGCAGGCCATCTCTATCTGCGCACGTCTGGCAGCCTGGGAGCATCCAAGATCGTGGTACACCAGCACGAAAAGCTGCTTGGCAACGCCCAGAACTGCGTAGAAAAATACGCGCTGACGGCCAGTGACCGCATGTTCATCCCTGTGCCGATTTTTCACATGTATGGGATGGGTGCAGCATTCTTGCCAGCTGTCCTGGCAGGTGCCTCCATTCAGATTGTGGACAAAGCGAACATTCTCAAAATCCTCACCTATGAAAAACAGTTCCAGCCGAACATTACCTTTCTGACGCCCGATCTGTGTGAGATGCTGGTGCAGAGGAAGCAGGCGAGCAAGGCCTACCGGGTGATGGTGACCTCTGGGCAACGCATTCAAGAGGCGTTATTCGAGCAGTGCAATGCCAAGTTCGGCAACTGTCTGGTCAATCAATATGGCTCCACGGAAATGGGGGCGATAGCGGCCTGTTCCTGGCACGATCCGCTGGAAACTCGGATCGCCTCTATCGGCGCGCCGATGCGGGGGGTCGAGCTGCGCTTGGAAGGGATCGACGAACTCACACAGAGCGGAGAATTGTACTGCCGGCATCCCTACGGCTATCTGGGCTACGTCGACGAGAATGGGCAGTGGCTCAGCCGGGCGGATATCTGGCACCGCACGGGCGATCTCGCACGTTATGTCACATCTTCACACCTAAAAATCATGGGACGCAATCAGGATAGCTTCAATCGGCGCGGCTATCTGGTCAACCTGTTCGAGGTTGCCCAAGTCATCGAGCAACTGGAGGGTGTCCGCAGTGCCGTTGTCTTGTATCTGGAGCCGGCCGACAAGCTGGTTGCCTGCTGTATTGGGAGTGTTGACGGCGCCCAGATTCGTGCTGCGTGTTTCGGCAAACTGCCCCATTACGCGCTGCCGGATGAGGTCATGGTCGAAGAGTCGTTCCCTCTGCTGGCCAGCGGCAAAGTCGACCGCCGTGCCCTGCATGCCAAACTGACCACAGCATTCGTCTGATTTGCCTGTGCGGCTCGGGGAGATGTGGCTGATCCTCTGCGAGTCGTGCGACGACGCGTCTGAGCTAGAGAGCCACCGGTCGTTGGCCTGTCACCAGCGGAGAGAAGTCAAGGATTCAACATGGTTGCAGCGAATTACGACAAAGCGCTTCAGTTCCGATCGTTGCTGAAGTCACACCGAGAGGTATTGCAACAAAAAAACAGTTATGACCCAACCAGCCTCCTGGAACTGATCAAGATCGACACCGAGAAGGTGCTGCTGGCGCTGACCGAGGTGAAAGGCCGGCGTGTTGCTGCGCTGCTCCAGACTTTTTTCGCTGGCCACGACGAAGTGCTGGCACTGCTGTACTCTGTCGTCAATCTGGAAAGGCTGTTTCATGTAGGTTTTGAAATCTACGAACCGATGGATCTGGTGGTCGCGGGGTTCGAGCATTGGAGCAGGCGGTTTGGGCGCCTGCTCGACAGCGAGATCGAGATCGTGCGATCGCTGCGCTTCCCTGCCTCAACAGCATTTCAGAAACGGGTGCAAGCCTCGGCCGAAATCATGCGCATCTGGCTGTGGGTGGGAGGTCAAGAATGGATGCTGGAGCTTTTTGACATCCACCGCCCGGCAGCGCATATTCCCGCCAAAGCAGGGGGACAATTCAGCGTGATCGACCTACGCAATCGTCTGGCGGCGCCCGACCTTCCCCCAGACCACGACCTGGTGCTGCAGCGGCACTTCGGCAACGATTTCATTTGGCATTACGCCATCGCTGTGCCAGAGATGGCATCCGTCGAACTGTTGCATAGCGCATTCGAGCGGTTCGTCGGCTGGAACAGGGGCTTTGAGCTTGCCTATCCGGCTTGTGTCTACAACCAGCACGATGGCTCCTACCATACCAAGCTGATCCATCCGCTCAAGCATCTGGAACTCGAGTTTGTAAATCATGCCACGTCCACAGATTGACAACGCCAAAGAGATCCCTGCACAGCTGTGCGACGATCTGCGGTTGGATCCAGCGATCCAGCCGAACGCGCCCCTGGCAGAGCAGTGGGACGACCCGACTGCCGTTTTTCTGACCGGTGCGACAGGTTTCCTGGGCGCTTATCTGGTGCAGGAGTTGATGGCGCGCACCGGCGCAACCGTCTATTACCTCAGCCGGCAAGCGACGCCGCAGGAGGCGACCGATCGCCTTGTCCAACAACTGCGGGGCTATCAGGTCTGGCAGGATGAGTTCCTGGCTCGGCTGGTTCCCGTGTTGGGAGATCTGGCACAGCCGCGCCTTGGACTGAGCGAGAGTGATTTTGCAGAGCTGGCAGGTAGGGTTCAGGTGCTCTATCACAACGGCAGCTGGGTCAACAACCTGCACGACTACGCCAGGCTGAAACCGACGAACGTCAACGGCGCGCACGAGTTGGTTCGTCTGGCTGCTCTGAGGCAGAGCAAGCCGCTCCACTTTATTTCAAGCATGGCGATCTTTTTCAGTGCAGCACATCCCCCGACGACTCCGATCCGGGAGGACGATATCCCTGGATATTCGCACACCTTGCACAGCGGCTACACCCTGTCGAAGTGGGTAGCCGACCACTTGATGCAGGCCGCACAGGAGCGCGGCCTGCCGGTTGCGATCTATCGTCCTGTCCGGGTCGGTGGCCATAGCCAGACCGGCGTGAGCAAAGTTGGCCAGGATGGCTCCTTCGAGCTACTGAATGCGCTGATCAAAGGTTCGGTCGAACTCGGGCTGTACCCGGAGTTGAACGTAGAGATTCCGCTGGTTCCAGTCGACTATGTCAGCAGTTCCGTGGTGCACCTGGCGTCACAACGGAATTCGTGGGGCAAGGCATTTCATCTCGTCAATCGGCGGCCTATGCACTGGGCTGAGTTGTATGACTTGTTGTGCAGGAGCGGCTATCGGCTGGAGAAGATACCCTATGGGGAATGGCTGCGCGCCGTGAAGCACAGAGCCGCCTCCCTGCCTCCCAAAAGTTCGTTTGCAGCATTGCACCTCCTGCTGACAACGCCCAACAACCTGCAAGTTCAGCGCCCACCGTTCGTGACCGAGCAGATTGAAGAGTGTCTGTGCGGCAGTGGCATTGCCTGTCCCCCGCTCGATGGCGCGTTGATGGGACGATATCTCAGCTATTTTCAGCAGATGGGGTATCTCCCCCCTATTCCACTCGAGCAAAGATAGAGATTGGAGGATATTCAAGATGCGCGTCTGCATTATCGGGGCCGGGGCAGCAGGTCTGACTACGGCCAAACACCTGTCCGAGGAAGGGATCGCATTTGACATCCTGGAGAAACGCGACGGGCTGGGGGGGCTGTGGTATTTCGACAAGACGAAGTCCAGCGTCGCCGACAGCACAGTCGCCAGCACGTCGAAGACCTTTCTGCAGTTTTCTGATTTTCCAATCGACGCAGAGACGGACGATTTCCCGCACCACACGGTCTATCTCGAGTACTTGAAAAAATACGCCCAGGCCTATGGGTTGCTGGAGCGCATCCAATACAACACGACCGTCACCCAGCTGCGAAAGAACGCGGCCGGCTGGGAAGTGACCTTCCAGCAGGGCGACACGCTCCGCACCCTGGGCTACGACGCAGTGGCGGTCTGCTCTGGCCTGCATCATACGCCCCTGATTCCCGATCTGGCCAATAGCCAGGCTTTTTCCGGTGCGATCGTTCACTCTTCGCTGCTCAAGAGTCTGACTGAATTGAAGGGAAAACGCGTGGTGGTGGTGGGAGGGGGTGAAAGCGCGGCGGACATGGTGAAAGACCTGCTCCCGCTGACGAGCGAGCTATACCTGTCGCTGCGCCGCGGCATGGCCGTCACCCGCAACATCAGCCCGGAAGGCTTGCCGGCCGATTTTGATTCGACGCGCGCCAAGGTTTGGCTGCCTCGCCAGTATCTGCATGACGTCAACGTGGATCTGAGGCTGCCGAATCGCTTTTCGCGCTTCAAGACTATCTACTCGCTGTTGAGCCTGCCGGTCTTGCTCCTGATCTATTTATTTGCCCCGCGCAAAGTCGAGCACCTGCTGCGCGATCTGTTCAACTGGAGAGCCTGGTACGTGCTTTGGATCCCGCCCCCGCGACATGGTCCTGCTTCCGGAGTCGAGCTCAGCCGAGCGTGTCAGGAGTTCTGCCGCGAGCTTCCCCAGTCGGAAGAAGCAATCCAGCAAAAGACCTTCCAGCTGAAGTTTCTCGTCGAATGGTATTCGGGCACGCTGCACAATACGCAGCCTTTCACCAAACGGCTCGAATTCCTGCGCAGGATCGTCGAGCAAAAAGTGACTTTGCTGCCTGGGATCCGTACCTTCCAGGGCGGGAAGGGTGTCGAATTCGATGACGGCAGCCAGTTGGAAATCGACGCAGTCATTCTGTGTACCGGCTTCCACACCCGATTGCCGTTTTATGTCGACAACCCGCAGCTGGATGCGCGCGATCTCTACAAGAATGTTTTTCTGCCTGGCGCACCGAATTTAGCCTTTATCGGCTTTGCCCGTCCGAATGTCGGTGCACTGCCGCCTGTCGCGGAATTACAAGCACGTTGGTTTGCGGGCATCCTCGCCGGCAAAGTCCAGCTGCCTGCCAGAGCAGAGATGGGCGCAGTCGTGCAGGCCGACGCCCAGCTCTACAATCGGATGCGGCCGCATCATGCGCCGCGTCTCCAAGCATTGGTCGATTACCACGCCTACACCAACCTGCTGGCGAGATATATCGGCTGCCAGCCCCAGCTGTGGCGTTTCTGGAACCGGCCCAGACTGCTGTATTTCTGTCTGTTTGGCCCGTACGCGTCCTATCAATACCGCTTGCACGGCAACGGCGCCAACTTTGCGAAAGCGATGGAGGCAGTTGATCAGCTTCCACTGCTGCCACTGGACCGAGTCCTGCAGCATGCCGTGCTCTATGCCATGAAGCCATGGTTTTATCTATTGAGTCGACTGGGCTTCCGCAACCTGAAGCCGGTTTTCTAAAGGAAAGGGCAGTAGAAACCAAGATTTTGCAAGTTCGCCCTCTCGGCAGCGGCGGTACCCGAAAATCCTGGTTTCTACAACCCATCCCAATAGAACGCCAGCTGGACAACAGCTGTCAGAAAGTAATCAACCTGAACCGATTCGTACACTGGAGAGTGTGTTGATGTTTTCTCTGATCCGACGCGACAACTGGCGAGAGTGGCTTTATCCCGCTGTGTTGTTGGTGATTTACACCAGCTGGACAAGTTACATGATGATCGCTGACCGCTGGTCCC
>CAIRNL010000806.1 GCA_903879975.1 uncultured Chloroflexota bacterium
ACGAGGACCGCCTCTGCAGGATTCAGGGGCAGTTCGTAGCTGGCTGCGTCAACAGCCGCAGCCAACTCGCCGACAAAACGTACGTAGTCGACCGGTGCGGCGCTGCCGTTCGCCACACGCACGGCGGTCTCGGCCCACACCAGCCCGCGTACTACATCCTTGAAGGCGCGCAGCGCAGCCATGTCGCGCATGCGCAGTGCCTGCTGTTGTGCGGCGTCACCGCCAAGACGGCCGCCTATGTCGAGGCTGAAGCTGGCCACGGCTGGCGCATCGAGGTCGGCTGGCAGCCCAGCGTCTGCGCCGATCCGATCTTCGAGCCAGGCCGCAAAGTCATGCAGGGTGCTTGCTTCGACCGGAGGCGCCATGCACGCGACAAAGCGCTCGAAGCGGCCAGCCAACTCGCAATCGGCAACGGCATTGGGTTCTGTGTCCGCATTGTCAGCACGCTGCGCGGCGAGCAGGGCAAAGGCCTCGCGCCACTGCGCCAAGCCGCGGATGACCTGGAAGCGCCGCGCCACAGCATCGAGCCGGTCGGCATCGCCGGCCAGCAGGCCCGGACCCGGATCGCCATCGCGCCAGTTGAAGTAGGGTGATCGCCATGCTTCGACCAGACTGCGGCGCGCCAGTCGCGGCAGTCCCTCCGCGCCATCGGGCAGAAAAAGTGTCAGCAGATCGAGCAGGGCCGCCACCGCCGGGTTCTGGCGCAGGGGAAGCCGGTCTGCAAAATGCACGGGTAGGCCAAATTCGGCGGCAATCTGGGCCACCAGGTCACGGTAGGGCGCCAAGCTGCGCGCCAGCAGCGCTACCTCGCTGGGCTTGTAGCCGTCGACGACAAGGCGCTCTTTGATCCAACGCAGCGCGCTGCGCACTTCGCCGCTACGATCGGCGGCCGCTAGCATCGTGACTGCAGCACCTGTCTCGACCGCGCCATCGCGCTCCCCAAAGAGGGCTTCACCCAGGCGCAGCAGGGGCGTAGCGGGTGCCCGTACAACAGGTAGCGGCTTTGGTTGCGTGGCAAGCTGTTTTGCCAGGTGCTCGATCGTTTCGTCAAACAGGCGGTACGCTGCGCTAGCATGGCTGCGGTCGGGCTGGGTCAGCAACACCGTCACCTCGTCGACTCGCCTGGCCAGTGCCGCAATGGCTGTGCGCTGCACCACTGTGAAGCTGTCAAAGCCGTCGACGATCATGGGCGACCAGGCAGGCAGGGCAATACCGGTAGCCAGCGCATCCAGCGCCAGCCAGCCGAGGCCGGCGCGATCCGTCCAGCTATTGGCGGCCAGCAGCGCATCGTAGCGCGTGTAGATGGCGGCCAACTCGCTCAGCCGGGGCGGCGCACCGAGAGTTGTCAGCGTAGCTGCAAAGCGGGCGGGCCGGATGTTGGCACCCTTCAACTCAAAGAACAGCCCTTCCAGCACGGCGATAAAGCCAGGCCGCGCCGCCAGCGCACAGTAGAAGCCGATCTCGCCGCTCGCTACCAGGCCGTCCACAGCCGCACGCAGCAGACGATGGCGCACCGCCCCGTTCAATTCCGTGTGGATAACGCCGGCATGGCGCAGGATGACACTGAAGAGTTCGTCAAACGTGAGCGTATGGACGCCCAGCACGCCGCCAGCTGCACCGAGACGCCGCCGCAATACCTGCGCCTGCTGCGCCGTGGCGACCACGACCAGTGGCGTGCGACGCAGCCCAACTGCCGCCGCACGTACCGTGTCAACAACCCACGCGCTCTTGCCGCCGGATGCCGAGGCCGTATAGATAACAGGTTGATGTGGTGCTGACATGACAAGATGACTCATGACTCGTGACTACGACCTCAAGCAGTCCCTGCCGCTCAACCCTCACAGCTATGCACGGCTGAGTACCAAGGCCGACTTCTGATCACCCCGTCATCTCGTCAGATGCTCCCCGGTGGATTCGGGCGGGTTTTCTGACAGGTCTGTGGGTCAACGATCGCTGCAGTACTGCGAGGGACAGCAATTTATAAGCTATTGTATCCTACACGGAGTTGAATTCGTGTACGCTTCCTTCTACAATCGGGCATGACAGCAGAATCCATCCACTGAATCTGGAGAATTTCAATGAGTGCACTTGACTTCTACTTCGATCGCAAATCCGCCGTCCTCGCTGCGCGTCGCGCCGACTTTACGGCTGCGCCCGAAAAGGCGACCGTACACATCAAGGCTGCGTCCTGGGTGGCGGGCAACACGGGCGCACGGCCCGTGAAGATAGGCGAAACCCTTTTTATCACCGACTCGGCGCCGGCGCTCGCCGGCAACGCACTCGGCCCGACTGCGCCAGAAATGCTGCTCGGCGCTCTGGCAAGCTGCCTGGTTCACACCTATCTGATCCAGGCCGTATTGCTCGCTATGCCCATCGACGGGGTTGAGGTGGAAGTGCGCGGGGCCGTGCCCATGGGCGGCGTCGTCGGCCTGCCCTACGACAAGGCGCCGCAGATGGAAGACATTACCTACATGGCCCGAGTGATCACTGCTGCCCCGGCGGAGGCCATCGAACGCATGCACCAGGCCGTGGAAGAGACCTGCCCTGTCCTCAACACAGTGCGCTTCCCCACAGCGGTAACGCGCGTCGCCGAGGCCTAGTGCAAGCTCAGAGTACGTCCCCGGCACGCACCACCAGCCTGACTGGGGAAGCCGATAGGGGGTATAGTGGGCGCCGGGGACGTTTCCATGTTCTTGGAGCTTTGCAACAGCTTCGCAGTGGCTTTGAAAACGGTCGCTCGCCCTGCCTCTTTTCTGCCATTTGCATGGAAATGCGCTGCCGCATATACTCTTCCGAATTCCCCTCAACGTAAATCGTTTTCTATGACAATCAAAGGAGAAATTTGGCTATGTGCGTCCCCGCCTGTACGAAGAAAATCGCCACCGATATTGGCCGCCGCAGCTTCCTTCGCAGCGCCGCTGGACTGGCAGCGGTCACTGCCCTGGCCGGCTGTGCGCCGGTTTCTGCCACAGCGCCGGCAGGCACTGCCGCAGCCGCCGCAAGCATGGCTGCCGGCCGTCACTCGTTCAGCCGTATCTTCGACCTCACCCACACGCTGACGCCTGACTTTCCCACCTTCGGCGGTGATCCGCAACTCGAATTGGAGACGATGGTCACGCTGGCGAACGACGGCTACAATATGTACCGCTGGCTGCTGGTCGAACACACCGGCACACACATGGATGCACCCTTCCACTTCTCGGACGGCCCTAGCGCCGACCAGATCCCCGTCGAGGATCTGATGGGGCCGCTGGTCGTCGTCGATATCCGCGCCAAGGCCGAGGCTGACCCCGACGCACAGCTGACGCCCGACGATCTCGCCGCCTGGGAGAGCAGCAACGGCCCCATCCCTGACGGCGCCATCGTCGCGATGAACAGTGGTTGGGATGCCTTCCTTGGCACTGATAAGTTCCGCAATGCCGATGACAGCGGCGCCATGCACTTCCCCGGCTTCCATATCGAGGCCATTGAGATGCTGCTCGCTGAACGTAACGCCAAGGGCATCTTTGTCGACACGCTCAGCCTCGACTTCGGCCCGTCACCGGATTTTGCCGTGCATTATCGCTGGCTGCCAGCCGGCAAATGGGGCATCGAGAACGTGGCGAACCTGGGCAGCCTGCCGGCCAGCGGCGCCATCGCTATCGTCGGCGGCCCGACCATCGCTGGCGCTACCGGCGGCCCCTCGCGCATCTTCGCGTTGGTGTAACAAATGGCTTGATGCAGAGCAGGGTCGAAGCAATGGCGGCGCTCCTGCTCTGCATCCTCCGCCGATTGACGCCTCTCAGCGCTACTGCCGGCCATCCTCCCCTGCGCTGCCAATGGGTGACACGTACTCGATCTACGTCGTCGCCGAACTCTTCGGCTCCGGCAGACGGTATCCCGCTCGTGCCCAGCATGTTGCCAAGGTGCGCGCCCCGCCAACAAGTAAATCAAAGGAGCCGACAGTGGGAAATCACCTTACACTGCACCGCGTGATACGAAACAATTGGTGGCCACTCTGGAGTTTATGGAAGGTTTTCGGATGAAGATCCCCACTTTACGCGTCGCACGCACGCTGTGGGCAGGCCTGTTCCCTCTCTACTGGATGGAAGAACTGAATCTGCTGCCTGCCGGATTCGAGATCGTCGATGTCGCCGAATACGATCAGACCTTGGAACTCCTCGCCGAAGGAGCGATTGACGGCAATTTCCAGTCCCTGGCCGACATTCTGTTGATGGCAGGCCGCGGGGTCGAACTGCGCCTGCTGATGGCAAGCGATCTCAGTGTCGGCGTGGATGGTGTGGTTTGCCAGCCACATATTCGCTCTGTGCTGGAACTGGCTGGCAAACGGCTGGGCTTATCGCTTCTCTCCTATCCACACGTCCTGGTTGAACAGGTGCTGTCAGCACAGGGTCTGGCTGAAACGGATGTCGAACTGGTCGATCTGCGTGGAGAGCGAGTACCTGAAGCGCTGGCGTGCGGCACGATCGATGCCGGCCACACCTGGGGAACTCATCTCGCCGAAGCGATTGGCCAGGGCGCACATTTGCTCTTCACCAGCGCAGCTTTCCCGGGTCTGCTGGTCGACTGTCTGGTCGCCCCCCCTGCAACTGTGGCGAAAGACCCCGCGCGCTGGGTCGCACTGATCCAGGCACACGAACAGGCACTGACCTGGGGGCTGGAGCATCCCGCGCAGGGGCTGGCCGTGATCGCAGACCGTAGCGGGATCACCCGATCGGAAGCGCGCACTTTGCTCGATGGGTTCACGCTCTTTACATCGGAAAGCGCTCGCCCTCTCTTCGACCCCCATGCCGAGCGCCCGCCGGCACTCTTTGCCAGCGGGCGGCTGTTGACCCAGTTCTATCTGGCCCGACAGCTACTCTCCTGCGCGCCGCACCTCGACCGTATCATCGATCCTCTGATTGTGTGACCGCCTGGATCGACGCACAAGGATGCCAAAATTGCGTTCATGCCCATCTGAGTTATTTCCGTCATACCCGAAGCGCATGGAACATGCGCTTCGGGTATGACGGACCTCTTATCTGCTACTGTGCATCGAGCGCAAATCTCGCCTCGATGCGATCAACGGCGCACCAGCGGCAGATACAGACTCCCGCTCGCCGACGCAGGTGTGGGTGCTGCCGGGATCGCCTGTTGTCCTGGCGGCGCCGAGTTCAGCGCCACGCTGGGCGTCGTGGGAACGGATTTGCTGTTCGGGCTGTCCGCAGAACGCAGGGACGCCACAGCATCGGCCGTTTGCACCGCTTGTTGCTGGCTCGGCGCCAGATCCATGGCATACGCGCTGTCCAGGTAGCCATACACCTCGATCTGGTAAATCCCCGCCTGGGTGATCTCCAGATTGATAGTCTCTGGTTCCAGATCAAATTCCATACTATAGTCGAGAAGCGCGCCATTCTCGCCCCACACAAAGAGATCGGGGTCGCCGCGAGTGGGCGTCACGTTGGCGATCAACCGGTCGCCGGCGGCCAACGCCAGGCGATAGATGCGAATCTGTCCGGCGCGCACGGTGTCTTCGGGCCGGATGTAGTTGAGCGCAGTATTGGCCGAGGACCTTGAGATGTTGCCCGCACCATCCGCTACCCAGATCTGGAAATAGTGCAGGCCTCCGCTTGCGCTCATCGTCATCGCATAGGTCGGCGAGTAGTCGATCCAGCCAGTCTGCTGCATGGCCACCCAGTAGCGGGCAGCGTTGTTATAGACCCGCTCAATGATGTACATGGAGGCGACGCCGCTCCCCTCATCGCTGGCTGCACTGGTGAGGGTGACTTCGGGCTGCGTGGTGGATTGTGCGCCGTTGTTGACGGTGAACGCCGCGATGGCCGGCGGGATGGTATCCTCAGCAGTGGTCGGCGGCTGGATCTCCAACGTCCAGCGTGCGACGTTGTTTCCCTCGCTCCCTTCCTGGATCACAGTGTCCGGATCGACGACTCCGTAGATGACATGGGTACCTGACTCCGTGGGTGTCCATGAAATCTGGACGGCCTCGACCACACCGTTCCCGTCTGCCATGGGAGGCACGTCCTGTGTGCCGAGCAGGTTGGCGGGAACGATTTCATCCTGGTAGAACGCAACACGCACGCCCGTCAAGGGTGCCGTGCCGCCGGAGCGGTGAACTGTGATGCCGAGATCGGTTTGTGCAGCCTGTCGCACCGGTAGCGGGTCAAACCAGAGATCGCTGTCCGAGACCGACAAATCCACCCGGCTGGCATCAATCGCCGTGTAGCCCTCGGCCAGGGTCGCGGTGGCGCCATCCGGGTTGGTGGCGATCACGGTGTACACACCAGCCGGCAGGTTGGCCGGCACCAGCGCTGTGGCTTGTGTGCCCTGCGCATCGGTCAGGGCATAGTCGGTCAGCGCAATGCTGCTCAGCGCAATGCCGCTCAGGCTGAGCTGGGTGTCTGCCCGCAGCCCTGTGCCGTAGATCGTCACCTCATTGGCCAGATTGTTGACGCCCTGGCTGGGTTCCACCTGCACAATCTGTAGGGTGCTTGGTGC
>CAIRNL010000807.1 GCA_903879975.1 uncultured Chloroflexota bacterium
GGTGTCCTGGTCATGGAAACCTTGACCAATGCCAAGATGCTGACTTTTCCCGGCCTCACGCACGGTGCCACCATCCAGTCGCAGTGTTCGGTCGACTTGACCTACAACTTCATCATGTACCCAGATCGTGCGTTGAACCTCAGCTGTCTGGAGAGCTCGCGCCGTCCCTTTGTGGCGCCGGACGATCCGCTGCCCGATCTGTCGGAGTAAGGGAAGCCTTTTTTGGGGGGGCGGTGCCGATCAAAGGAGCACCCTCCTCCCAGAACAAAGAAGCCAGAACAAAGTTGTACCCCCGATTCTGTTCCCCTGGCTGCCAGCGACGCTGGCAGCCAGGGTGTGTCGTCAGCCGCTGCATGTTGCGACGAGCGAATGATCAGACGGCGTTCAGTCCAGGTGTGATGGTCTGACCAGAAATTCTGGCTGTCAACTGCTCCTGCACTTCAAACCCCTCGGCAATCTTGACCGTCTCATCGGACGCCTGTTCACGGTAAACCGCAGTCAAGGACTGTTTTCGCGTCCACACAGGCGCCAGATAGGCATCAATGGTCGCCTGCGGCACTTGCGTCAATGCCAACGGTTCCAGGTAGTAGTCACTACCAGCCACCCAATGCGCCAGTGTCGCCAGAGACATCATCTTGTTGTCGCCCACATAGAGCAGACCCCATTCCTCTACCGCTTTGCGCATCTCATCAATCGCCGGGATATACAGGGGATCGTCCGCTTTCTCCCCCGACACGGACTGCGCTACCAGCGGCATGCCCAGCGGCTCCAACGCTGTCGACATCACCTTCGCCTGTGCCAGGTTGGGGCGATGATCTTTGTTGTGACCAAACTGGAACAATCCATTCTTGCTCACCGCCCAGTAGTCGCTAGCGCTAGTCGCATCCAGACGCACACGTCACTTTTCCAACGCATAGATGCGCAGGGTGCGTTGGTTCAGCGCTACTTCAAACTCCACCCAGTTTTTGTCGTCGCTCAGCAAGTCCAGCCCAATTGCCAGGTGGTCTCATCTCGAAAGTCACTCCCTTCCAATTCACCGTTCAAAACGGGTGCAGAACGTGTTGCCGTCCTTGCGTCCACGCTTCCGCTTGGTTCAGCCGGTGATCCCTTTCGGACAAAACATACGCCAGCCAGCCGCTCATCACTTCACCTGGACTAATCCCCCGCCAGTTCCCATGCGGCTTGAAGTGCTCGTCTACCAGTTCCGGAATCGTATCTACAAATGCACGAACCAAGAGTTATAAGCACCCTACCAGTCAATTCGATCCTTCAATGACGGGCAGTCACTATAGCTTTACTTTAGCATGCACCCAATTCGTGGAAAACTCATCGATCGACGGGTCAGGCGGGTCTACCTTCACGATGAGGGCGATGATCGACAGGCGACGCCTCCAAGGGGGGGTGTCACCTCCGTCAAAGCCGCACTGGGCCAGACGGACAGGAAGGGCGTGGTGATAGAATAGAGGGGACGCCATCATTTGGCGTGACGCTGCATACCGACAGACAGGAGACCCACCATGCGCATTGCTCTTGGCGGCATCGCCATTGAAAGTTGCACCTTCTCGCCGCTGCCCAGCCGGCTGAACGATTTCACCATCCGCCGCGGCGCCGACTTCCTGGACCGTTATCCATTTCTCGCCAACTATGCGGATCACATTGAGTTTGTGCCGTTGCTCTATGCGCGCTCGCTGCCCGGTGGCTCCGTGGAGCCGGATGTCTACGCCGCCATCAAAGCCGAATATCTTGACCTGCTGCGCGCCAATGGACCGTGGGATGGCGTCTACCTCGATTTTCACGGCGCAATGAATGTGCGGGGCATGGACGACGCCGAGGGTGACTGGGTGACTGCGGTGCGCGCCGTTGTCGGAGCGCAGTGCCTGCTTGCCGCCAGCTTTGATCTGCATGGCAACATCTCGCAGCGCGAGGTCGCTACGCTCGACATGCTGACCGCCTATCGCACGGCGCCACATGTGGATGTCGTCGAAACGCGTGCAAAGGCCCTGCACATGCTGCTGACCTGCCTTGAGAACAACATTCGTCCTGAACGGGTCTGGATTCCCATCCCGGTGGTGCTGCCCGGTGAGAAGACGAGCACTGAATGGGCGCCAGGGGACCGTCTCTATGCGGCGCTAGCTGAGAGCGACGGTGCGCCCGGATTGCTCGACATCTCACTGCTGGTGGGCTATGTCTGGGCCGATGAGCCGCGTGCCAGCGCCACGGTCATTGCTACCGGCACCGACCGCGCCGTGCTGGAACAGGAGGCCAAGAAAGTTGCGCAACGCTACTGGGACGCCCGCCATGAATTTCAGTTCGGTGTGCCGGCTGGCTCCATCGATCAGTGCATCGACTGGGGGCTCGCTGCGCTGGAGCCTTGCGTCTTTATCAGCGACTCGGGCGACAACCCTACAGCCGGCGGGGCAGGAGACACCAATGTCGCCCTGGCCGCTCTGCTGGCGCACGACGTGCCGTCAGCGGTCGTCGCCTCCGTCGCCGACGCGCCGGCGATTGCGATCATGCTGGCGGCGGGTGTCGGCGCCACAGTCGAAGTTGAACTCGGCGGCAAGTTGGACCCCTTCACCTGTCGGCCGCTGCCGGTGCGCGGCGTCGTACGCCATCTGGCCCCGGGCGAGAACACTGAGGCAGTGCTCCAAGTTGGCGGCGTACACGTCATCGTCACTGCGCGGCGGCGACCGTATCACTTTGTGGCTGACATACAACGGCTGGGGGTCGATCCGCTGGCGCACAAGATCGTCGTCATCAAGATCGGATACCTGGAGCCGGACCTCAAGCGCCACGCGCCGCGCGCCTTTCTGGCGCTGACACCCGGTGCTGTTGACCAGGCTATCGAGCGGCTGCCCTTCCAACGGGTGCGCCGCCCGCTCTTCCCCCTCGACAAGGAAATGGTTTGGTCGCCGGAGGAAGAATGGGCTGCGGGTCAGGTGGATTGAGCGGGTCAGCGCGCATTGCCGCTGGGCACCTGCTGTCGGGATGGGATCGTTGTGGGCACAGCTGGCCGAGCGCTCGAACAACGATAGGCGCAGATGCCTGTGGCGGCTTTGCCTTTGTGCCAACAGTGTGCGAACATTTCACGTGATGAATCGATCGGTGAAACCTGTCAAGCCTGAAGTCATGAGCCCGGCCGGCTATTGGCCGCAACTCCACGCCGCCGTTGAGGCCGGTGCAGATGCTGTCTACTTCGGGTTGAAACACTTCACGGCACGCGCCAAAGTGGGCTTTTCACTCGAGGAATTGCCCGAAGTGATGCGCACGCTGCACCGGCGCGGCGTAAAGGGCTATGTCACCTTCAACACGCTCGTCTTTGACCACGAACTGGAGGAAGCAGCGCGCTCGATTGCGGCGATTGCGGTGGCCGGCGCCGATGCGTTGATTGTGCAGGACGTGGGCATCGCCCAGCTTGTGCGCCGCCTCGCACCCCATGTCGAGGTGCACGGCAGCACACAGATGAGCATCACCAGCGCAGAAGGCATTGCGCTGGCGCAGCAGTTCGGCGTGTCGCGCGTGGTGCTGGCGCGCGAATTGTCCCTGGACGACGTGTACGCCATCCGTGTTGCGACCGACTGCGAGCTGGAGATGTTTGTCCACGGTGCGCTGTGCGTTTCCTATTCAGGACAGTGCTTTTCGTCCGAGGCATGGGGCGGGCGCAGCGCAAACCGCGGCCAATGTGCACAGGCGTGCCGGCTGCCCTACGATCTGATCGTCGACGACGAACTCAAATCGCTGGGCGACGCCCGCTACTTGCTCTCGCCAGGCGACCTCTATGCTTTGCAGCAGGTGCCTGAGATCGTGCGTATCGGCATACACGCGCTGAAGATCGAGGGGCGCTACAAGGATGCCGACTACGTGGCGCTGACGACAGCGGCCTATCGACAGGCAGTGGACGAGGCGTGGGCAGGACTGCCGCTCAGCATCACGCCGCGCCAGGAATTGCAACTGGAACAGGTCTACTCGCGCGGTCTCGGCCCGTACTTCGTCGCTGGTACGAATCACCAGACGGTGGTGAACGGCCGCTCACCGCGCCACCGCGGGGTGTTGATCGGCCGGGTGACGCGTGTGCTGGCGGATCGCGTCTGGATTGCGCCGGCGGAGGCCAGTGCAACCCATGCGCCGCTCAAGCCAGGCGACGGTGTGGTCTTCGACGCGGCCGACTGGCGCAGCCCAGAAGAGCCAGAGGAAGGTGGCCGTATCTATCACGTCACGCCGCAGCGCAACGGCACCCTGGAACTGACTTTCGGCAACGGCGCAATCAATTTTGCCCGTATCCGTTCCGGTGACCTGCTGTGGCGGTCGCACGATCCCGATCTGGACAAGGCAGTGCGCACTTACACGGAGGCCACGACCCCCGTGCATTGCCAGCCGGTGAACGTTCACGTCACCGCAGTCGAAGGTGCACCGCTGGTCATCACCTGGACGCTGGTCGAACACCCTGATGTAACCACAGTGCTCTGGTCAGAGGAGCCGCTGGGGCAGGCCACGCAGCGCGCAGTCGATGCTCGGTATCTGCGCGAACAATTGGGGCGCCTCGGTGGCACGCCCTACGGGCTGGCCGATCTCACTGTCGAGATCAGTGGCCGCCCCTTTGCGCCCAGTTCGCTGCTCAACCAGCTCCGCCGGCAGGCTGTGGCGCAATTACAGGCACTGCAAGAGAATCGTCCGGTCACTGTGCATGAGCCGACTGCGGTGCTGCGTGAGGTGATGGAGAGAGGGAGACAAGGCGACACAGAGCGTGGGAGCCCGCTTCACCCTGCCGAACTCCACCTCCTTGTGCGTACGCCGGAGCAACTCGATGCAGCGCTGGCGGTGCGCCCGGCCAGCATCACGCTCGACTATCTGGAACTCTATGGGTTGCGGGCGTCAGTGGAGCGAGTACAGGAGGCGGGGCTTGTCGTGCACGTGGCAAGCCCGCGCGTGCTCAAGCCCAACGAACAGCGTATCGTCAACTTCCTGCTGCGCCTCGGTTGCCCCGTCCTGGTGCGTTCGGCTGGGCTGCTGTATGCACTGCGCGCTGCGCCCGATGCACTGGAGTTGATCGGTGATTTCAGCCTCAACGCTGCCAATGAATTGAGCGCACGCACCCTTTTGGCGCTGGGGTTGGCACGCCTCACGCCCACACACGATCTGAACGCCGCACAGGTGAGCAACCTGGCGCGGGGCATTGGACCAGATGTGCTGGAAGTGATCGCCTACCAGCATCTGCCCGTCTTTCACACCGAACACTGTGTTTTCTGCCGCTTCCTTTCCACGGGGACGAGCTACAAAGACTGCGGCCATCCCTGTGAAAAGCACAAAGTAGCGTTACGCGACAGTGCCGGCCGCGAGCATCCGGTCATGGCCGACGTCGGCTGTCGCAACACCGTCTTTGGCGCTGAAGCGCAGGATGCCAGCCCGCATCTCGACGCGTGGCGTGCCGCCGGTATCCGCCACTTTCGGCTGGAATTCGTCCACGAAAGCGGCGAGCAGGTATGCCAGGTCAGTGAGGCGTTCCGTGCAGCGCTTGACGGCAGACTGCGTGCAGCGGA
>CAIRNL010000808.1 GCA_903879975.1 uncultured Chloroflexota bacterium
CAACAGCGCCGCTCCTAGCCAGAGCATGCCTACCAGCATCCAGCCGTGCCTCGAACCGGCCTTCATGATGCCGTCCCTCTACGGGTTATAGCCGTACGTCTGGAGATTCTGCTGCTGTTCGGCATAGGTCTGGACGAAGACGTGGCGCCCGTCTTCGCCGGTAGCGATAAAGAAGCAATAGCCGGTCTGCGCCGGATCACGCGTCGCCTCGATCGCGCTCTGTCCCGGGTTCGAGATCGGGCCAGGGGGCAGGCCCGGATTGAGATAAGTGTTGTACGGGCTCTGAACGAGCTGGTATTCCTCGATCGACTGCGGTTTCCACCACCAGTTACCGACAGTGCCGCGCGCGTATTGGACGGTCGGATCCGCCTGCAGGTACGGGCCGCCTACCTCGGGGCATTTGTTGTTCAGACGGTTGATGTAGACGCCAGCAATGATCGGGCGTTCGTCTGCCTGCACAGCCTCGCGTTCGACAATACTCGCTACGGTAATCAGATCACGCCCGCTCAGCCCGCTGCTGCCACCGACCAGGCCCTTGTTGCCGACCTTGTCCTCGAAGTTGTCCAGGAAGGGGCGAATCACCTGTTCGGGTGAAGCGGCCAGAACCGGGAAACGATAGGTATCGGGGAACAGGAAGCCCTCCAGCGTGGCGTCGGCAGGCAAATTTTGCAGGAACTCATAGTCCTCAAAGAGGGTCAGGCTACGTGGGGTGCGCACAGCGGCCAGGAAGCGATCGTTCTCAATGATGTTGGCCTCCGACAGACGCTCGGCGATCTCCTCAGAGCGCATCCCTTCCGGGATGGTGACCAGCGCTTCTTCGAAAAGGGCGCTTTGTAGGGACTCGGCGATCTCGGGCATGGTCATCGTGTCGGCAAGCATGAAGTTGCCTGCCTCGATATTGCGCTCTAGCCCGGTCACGCGCAGATAGAGGTTGAAGAGATCGGCGTCGGCAATGAAACCTTCTTCAGCCAGTCGCGCCGCAATGAAACGCGCTGGCTCGCCCGGCACGACGGTGAATGGTCGCGGTCGCGGGTTCGTACCAGCGGGGATCGACAGTTCCCCCTCGCGCAGGCGCAGGTTCAAAGCCAAAATTTGCTTCTCAACGCTGTCTGGATCGAGTGAGAATTGGTTTGCAGTGGGATCGATGAGACCTGCAGTGCTCTGCGGTGCGGCCAGCAGTTGTTCGCCAAGGTGGGCGGAGCTGACGTCCCAGACAGCGGCAACGACCGTCAGCACAAAGATCAACAGCCCGGCGCGCAAAACATTCAGGAGCAGCGCTCGCCCACGCAGCTGGCTGCGCCAGTGATTCTGCTCCTGCTCCGCCTGCGTGCGTCGGCGTAGCACTGCCTGTTGGCGTTCCTGTATCGACATGACTGACCGGATCAATCCCTCTTCCACTATTGTCGGCTCTGCAACGCGGACAGCGGCAGATCGATGCCTCCGTAGTCCTGGCAGTTGTCGCTGTGCCTTGCATCAAGATAACTCTGCAAGATCACGGCTGCAGCCGCAGCATCCTCACCCACAGCAAGCTTGTGCTCGGCCAGGATCCTCTGTGCAGCGTAGGTACTCAAGCGCTCATCCCAGAAAATGACCGGCAACGGCACACCCAACAGTGCCCGCAGCGCGTGCGCCAGCCGCATGGCCCACTTGCGCACAGTCTGCGCCTGGGCACCTTCGCCACCGTCCAGCGCCAGCGGCAACCCGCAGACGATGGCCTGCGCTCCCTCACGCTGTACGACTTCCGCCAGCAGCCGGAAATCCTCGTTGCGGCTACGCCGGCGGATGACCTGCAGCGGACGAGCAACCAGTTGCAGAGGGTCGCAGACAGCCACGCCAATACGCGCCAGCCCTACATCCAGCGCCAGCAACTTCCCCACCGGCGCGCTGCTCTCCTGGCTACTGCCCATAATCGACGCGCACTTGAATCCGGCTGCCCAGGTTCGGCACGACGCCACGCCAAGCTGGGTCCAGGTAGATCTCAGGCGTCCCTGCGATGACCCAACGCTCCTGAATCACAGCCACAGCGTCGTCGGGCGACAATCCCGCCACGGCAGCGCGTACCTCGTCCGGGTCGATGGGCGTCGTGTAATCCGCCGCAACCGTCATGGTAAAAGTGACCGTCGTGTTAGTCGCCTCACTGCCTGGGCGGCGCTGTGCGCGCACGCTATCCAACACCAGGCGGCCACGTTCGGGCACCTGAGCTTCCAGCTCTGATAAGATAACGTTGGTTGCCTCCTGTTCGTTCACGGCGAGCCCCTGTGCCAGCACACGCACGGTACCACTCAACTGCTGCGCCATCTCATCGCTGTATTGATCGAAAGACTGCGCAACCAGAAAAGTCTGCATCGATTCTGGCGGCAGCCACTCGCCTGGCTTCAGTTGGCTGAGCAGGCTCTCGTAGGCTTTACTCTCGGCCTGAGCCATGAGCGTGCTCACAAGCAGTTCGCGATCTTGCTGTGAAACAGTCGAAACCAGCTCCGATCCGCCGCCAAAGGTGCCGTTCGGATTATTGACCCGCGTCCGGAAGCGCAACGCGCCAACCACTGTATTGATCGTGTTTGCACGCACGTTGCCGATGGTCCCTGGCTCTACCGACTCGACCAGCACGGTGACGCGCTGGCCAACGCCGCCTGGGATTTTTACTTCCTGCTGGGTACGAAACTCGACCGGTGTACCGCTACTCGTGCTGACCAACGTGTTCACGGGAATCGTCACTTCAGTGCTGCTGAGGTTACTGAAGACGACCTCACCGGTGGCCTTTTCCGTGGCTTTCTGGGTCGTGCCGCTGGCAGGCACTGCGCCGCTCTCCTGCAGATCGAATTTGATCACCCGTGCCGGCAACTGCCCTTCGTCGACGGTGGCAGCATCGATACCCGCCACAGCCATCATGGCGAGGTCGGTCTGTAACGGGAGCCGGCCCGGCTGGATAGTAATCGTCGCTGCAGGCAGCACGTAGATGGTAAAACCAGCCAGTACCGCCACCATGAGCGAGCCGAGTAGTAGGTTACCGGCCCAGCGCAGCCACACCGGCGCCGGACGCCGGTAGGCCATCTCACTTTGAATGCGCCGCTGCCGCGCCTGGTACTGCGTGGGCTGCGCACGTCGGCTGACTTCCTCGCTGCGTCGCCATGGCGGTGGATCGGGCAGCCCCGCTTCGGGTGAGCGCGGGTCGACCGGCGGCAGCATGGGGTTCATCTGCCAGCGGTCGCCAGCAGCATCCTCCATGTGCGCAAAGACGGGAATACCAACCTGCCTGGC
>CAIRNL010000809.1 GCA_903879975.1 uncultured Chloroflexota bacterium
GACACCAAGGTCGTCGACAAAGGCCACGGCGACGGTATCTACATTAACACCAGCGGCATCGGCATCGTACCGGCGGGCGTCCACATCGGGCCAGACCAGGCGCGACCCGGCGACGCCGTTATTGTCAGCGGCGAGCTTGGCCTGCACGGCATCGCCATCCTGAGCGTGCGGGAGGGGCTCGAGTTCGGCGCACCGGTGGCCAGCGACTGTGCCGCGCTCAACGGCCTGGTCGGCACTATGCTGGCAGCACACCCGGGCATCCACGTGCTGCGCGATCCAACACGCGGCGGACTGGCCTCCACACTCAACGAGATCGCCCAGGCCGCAGGCGTCGGCATTGTCTACGAAGAACGCAAGTTGCCGGTGCCCCCTGCCGTGGCTGCCGCTTGCGACATGCTGGGAATGGACCCGGTCTATGTCGCCAACGAAGGAAAGCTCGTCGCCATCGTTGCGGCAGACGCAACCGAAACAATCCTGGCTGCAATGCGGCGCCACCCACTCGGCGCGCATGCAGCGATCATCGGGCAAATCACCACCCAGCACCCAGGCATAGTCGTCGCCCGCACAGGCATCGGCGGCACGCGCGTGGTCGACATGCAGGTGGGCGAACAGTTGCCGCGCATCTGCTAGAAGGCATCCGATATGCTACCGTTCGACCAAGGTCTCCTCTTGGGCATTATTGCCCTCTCAACCACACTTTATGTCACCAACCGGCTCCCTACCGAGGTCACGGCGACTGGCACTGTGGTGCTTCTGGCCGCTACTGGCCTGCTGACGCCAACTGAGGCGCTGAGCGGCTTTTCCTCCACGGCGACGATCACGGTAGCTGCTATGTTCGTGCTCAGCACAGGACTTATGCGCACCGGTGCGCTGGAAATGGTGACAATCTATCTGGGCCGCTTTGCCAACGGGAGTGTACGGCGGCTGCTCCTGCTCCTGGCGATCGTCGAGGTACCTGCCAGCGCATTCATGAACAACACGCCGGTGGTGGTGATGATGATCCCGGTGGTGCTCTCTCTTGCCCGGCAGTTCAACCTGCGCCCATCCAAGTTCCTGCTGCCGGTCTCCTACTTCGCAGTCCTGGGCGGCACTGTCACACTCTTGGGAACCAGCACCAATATCCTCGTCTCCGATCTCTACCGCAAAGCGGGCGGCCCAGGCTTCGGGCTGTTCGATTTCAGCGTTCTCGGCGTGATCTACGCAACCATTGGAACGGCCTTCATTATCGCAGTCGGGCATCGCCTCCTGCCCAATTACTCGCCGTTGGTCAGCCTGCTCGACGGGCGCTCGCATTCGACCTATGTGACGGAGATGGTGGTCGGCGTCGAAAGCAAGATTGCCGGCAAGCTGGCAGGCGACGTCTTCGAACGGATTGCGCTGAATAATCGCCCGCAGCCCCCCCAGCCGATCCGGCGCCACCGTCGCCTGCGCTCATCTCACCCTGCCCAGGACACACCGCTGCGCACGTCGACGATCACACTACTCGAAGTCATCCGCAAGGGCTACAGCTACCAGGCCGAAACACTGCACGGACTGTTCCTCCAGCCTCAGGATGTGCTCGTCCTCTCCGGCACGCCCAAGGATCTACATCTCTTTCAGCAGACCAACCAGGTGCGGATTGCCACGGTGCTGGAAGACCAGGAGCGTACCGAGACGACCGAGCTGGAAGAACAGGTGATGGAGGCAGTGGTGATGCCACAGTCTGAGGTCATCGGCCGGCCGGTGAGCGAAGTCATGCTGAACCGACGCTTCAACGTTAAGGTCATGGGACTGCAGCACCAGGGACAACAGCAGCTTCAGGGACTGCGCGCACAGCGGCTGGAGGTGGGTGACGTGCTGTTGCTGCGCGGCAAGACCGCCGGTCTACACATGGCTGCCGACGCCTGCCGGCTGTTGCTGGTGGAGGGGATCGAAAGCTCGCTGGTGCGCAAGAGCAAGAACACTACGGCGCTGATTATCATGGGCATGGTGCTGCTGCTGGCCAGCGTCACAGAGATTCCGATTGTCGTACTGGCGTTGGCCGGCGCTGCGGCCACGATCGTCACCAAGTGCCTGCGCACCGACGAAGCCATCGGCGCCTTGGAGTCAGCAACGCTGATGCTGCTCGTCGGTACGATTCCAGTGGGGCTGGCGATGGAGAAAACGGGGCTGGTCATGACAATCGTCGACGGGCTGATCGGGCTGATCGGGACATCCAATCTGGTGCTGTTCCTGGCCGTGTTCTACATACTCGCCGCCTTGCTCACCGAAATCATCTCCAATAATGCAGTCGCCGTGCTGCTCACACCGGTAGCCTTGAGCCTGGCCAGCACCCTTCATGTGAGCCCGCTGCCGCTGTTGGTTGCCGTACTTTTCGGCGCCAGCGCAGCGTTCATGACGCCCTTCGGCTATCAGACCAACGCTATCGTCATGGGGCCTGGCGGCTACAAGTTCGTCGACTATCTGCGTATCGGCTTCCCGCTGCAATTGATCATGATCGGGGTGGCGACAGTCTGTATTCCGCTGTTCTGGCCCTTCTGAAAAAATCTACGATTGGTTTGGACTATGGAACTCTGCCAGCCCCCTGCATTCCTGCCTCTGCCGGAGCCGCTGTGGTTCCCAGTATCTCGGTCGCCGACGACACATCGGAGGTAGCGTCCGGTTCGGCCATCTGCCCCCCTTCAACGCCAGGTTGATCGGCGGGAGCATCGGCAATCGGCAGACCCCCCGGCAGCTCACGCAACAGAAATGCAGCGATCCAGACGCCACTGCCGGTCTGATACCACTGGCCGTCAGCCGACTGGCCAACCAGAGACAGTGACTCCCCAAAATTGGCGCTCCCCACAATCGCATAGGTCGTACCGGGGCCGGCGCGCAGGTTGGCAGCTTCCGAGACAATCGCCTGGGGCAGCGCAGTCGAGACAGGAGTCGGGGTCGGCAACAATCGGATCGCCGGTGCTTGGGTCGGCGTCGGCAAAAGCAACGCAGGTGCCGGGGTCGGCAGCAGCGGTGTCTGCGTAGGTGCCGCCTGCACGCTGACGCCCTGCAGCGTGGGCAACCCCTCAGGCAATGTGCCGACCCTGTAGGAGACAAGCCAGGCGCCCGCTTCAGTCCGACACCAGAGGCCAGATGCATCACAGCCCTGCAACGCCACCCTCTCTCCCTTGTGCAGGAACCCGACCGTCTGGGCAGCCGCAAAGGGAGCAGAGCGAAGTACGATAGGCTGGTTGACTGCCACGGCATACTTTCCTTCCCAGTCCAACGTCGGCGCCGGCTCTTCGACAACGGCCGCCCCATCGTTCGCCGCAGTATGCAGCATCAGCAGGCTCCCCCAGGATGAGGTGAAGGTCAAAAAAAAGGCAAGCGCGCCAAAGACGGTTAACAGTAGAAAAGCGGCAACAATGCGCATGAAAGGCCTCTCCTTGTCGGCGGGCTGCACAGCCAACGGATGATATCGACTTCACGGTCGCAGAAAGCGATATCGACTTCTACCTTCCAGAATAGGCGAATATCAGGCAAGCACCCAGAGGCAGGCAGCGGAGAATCCGTGCGACAATTGCTGGGAATTCAGCAGGGGTCAGGTAGCCGGTTCGAGGAGAAGCTGGTAAGCCGCC
>CAIRNL010000810.1 GCA_903879975.1 uncultured Chloroflexota bacterium
CATCGAGTGTCAGCTCGCGCGGGGCGTTAAGCATATCCGACAGGCCGGATGGTTTCTCCCGAAAGTTCGTGAGCTGCTTCGCTTTGCAGACATTGACGACCAGTTCTTCCTCGCGGATGTGCGTGCCGGCGACCTGTCCGGCATAGACGGCATCGCCGGGCTTGACGATGAACGTGCCGCGCTGCTGCAGGTTGGTCAACGCATAGCTGCTGACCTGGCCCGATTCCAGCGCTACCAGCAGCCCACTCTCCTGCAATTCGATATCGCCGGCGTATGGCTCGTAGCCATGAAACAGCGTGTGATAGATGCCCGTACCGCGCGTTGACGTGAGGAAGGGCTGGCGAAAGCCAAGCAGGCCACGCGTCGGCGCCAAGTAGGTGCAGTAGACGGTACCATCCTCGCCGTAGTGGATATTCTGCATCAGGGCTCGGCGTCGGCCCAGCATCTCCTGCACTGCTCCCAGGTACTCCTGAGCGACCTCAACGAAGACCTGCTCGATCGGTTCCAGGCGGCCCTGATCCCCATCCTTGAAGATAACTTCGGGCCGGCTGACGGCAAACTCATAGCCTTCGCGGCGCATAGTTTCGATCAGGATGGCCAGATGCAACTCGCCGCGGCCAGAGACGATGAACTCGTTGGCCTTGTCGGTCTCGTCGACGCGCAAGGCAACGTTGCGCTCCAGCTCGTTCAAGAGGCGCGCCCGAATCTGACGGCTGGTGAGGTACTGTCCCTCGCGACCTGCGAATGGGCTGTCATTGACTGAGAAAGTCATGCGCACCGTCGGTTCCTCGACGGTGATGGGCGGCAGCGGACGCGGATCAGCTGGGTCGGCCAACGTATCGCCGATACCGACAGTCTCAATGCCGGCAACTGCAACGATACTACCTGCACTGACTTCGGACACAGGCGTACGCTGGAGATTGCGAAAGACGTAGAGTTGAGTCACCTTGGCTGGTTCCATAGAGCCATCGGGGGCAATGCGCAAAATCTGCTGCCCAGCGCGGATTGAGCCACTCTGCAGGCGGCCGACGGCAATCTTGCCGACGTAGCTGCTGTACTCGATGGTAGCAACCAGCAACTGCGTCGGACCATCCGGATCGATCTGCGGCGCAGGCAAGTACTCGACAATGGTGTCGAAGAGCGGCTCCAGGCTGGCAGCAAGTTGGTCAGGCGCATAGCCGGCACGCTGCTCAAGCGCGCGCGTGTAGACAACTGGGAACTCGGCCTGCTCGTCTGTGGCACCCAAGTCGACAAAGAGGTCAAAGGTGGCATTGACGACGTAGTCCGGCCGCGCGGCTGGTCGGTCGATCTTATTGACGACCACAATGGCAGGCAGGCCGCGTTCGAGCGCCTGGCGCAGCACGAAGCGCGTCTGCGGCATGGGTCCCTCCACGGCATCCACGAGCAACAGAACGCCATCGACCATATGCATGATACGTTCGACCTCACCACCAAAGTCGGCGTGCCCCGGGGTATCGACGATATTGATCGTGATCCCCCTATATTCGACACTAGTATTCTTGGCCAGAATCGTAATGCCGCGCTCGCGTTCCAGGTCGTTGGAGTCCATCACGCGCTCCATGACTTCCTGGTTGTCACGGAAGACCTTGGTCTGGCGCAGCATTCCATCGACCAAGGTAGTCTTGCCGTGATCGACGTGGGCAATGATGGCGATATTGCGAATGTCGGTGCGGGCCACGGTAGGGGCACCGCCAGCAGCCACTGGCTGCAAGTGATTTTCTGCAAACATGAAGTCATTACTCGCTGGCACAAAAAAGCCCGGCAATCGATGCCGAGCATCCGTTTTTTTCGTGCTTTCTCTATGGGTCATTGTACGCTGTCTGCTCTCTTCAGGCAACTCATCCAGCCTATCGAGCGCGCTTTTCGACTACGGCCGGGACAGCGAGTGTTCTAGCGTCGCCAGTAGGCGGGAACGAAGAGGATGAGCACTGTATAGAGTTCGAGCCGGCCCAGGAGCATTAAAAAGGAAAGGATCCACTTGCCGACAGGCGGGAAGTGAGCGTAGTTGTCGATCGCACCTACCTCACCGAGCCCCGGCCCCACATTGCCCAGTGTAGCCGCCACTGCGCCAAACGAGGTCGCCACATCATAG
>CAIRNL010000811.1 GCA_903879975.1 uncultured Chloroflexota bacterium
GTGCAGGTGCTCGATGCTGCGTTGCGCCAGGGCTGCTCGCCACGCAACTACGATGTGTCCGATCCTGGCGCATGCCCCACTGGCCAGTACCCGCTCTTCAACCGGCCACCGCTCGTCGTCGACCTGGCTGTGACGGGCGGCTGGGGCGAATCGTTCGTGCTCACACTCATCAACAACCATTGGAAGAGCAAGTCAGGCAACGAGAGCGCCAATGCGCCGCACCGTCTGGCGCAGGCCGAGCACGTTGCGCGTCTTGTGCAGGAGCGCCTCGACGCCGATCCGGAGCCCGCTGTGGCGGTGCTGGGTGACCTCAACGACTATCTGGAGAGCGCGCCGCTGACTGCGCTCGCTACGCTGCCCGAACCCGACCTGGTGCACCTCTACGATCGCCTGCGCCCGCTGGATCGTTACACCTACATCTTCAATGGCGCCAGCCAGGTGCTCGACCATATTTTGGTGACGCCGCTGCTGGCCGCGTACGCCGGCGAGGTGATGCCGGTGCACATCAATGCCGACTTTCCGGCGCCGGAGGCGCCGGCAGCCGACGACGTGCACCATGCCAGCGACCATGATCCAGTGCTTGTCCGCATGGCGCCGGGCGGCGTCGGCTGGATTGCCGGCAACGTCGGCTACGCCGGCCTGCGCGTCGAACTCAGTGACGCCGGCGGGCACGTCGTGGCTGCCGCCACCTCCGACATGCGCGGCGACGTGCGCCTGTGGCATGTGACGCCGGGCAACTATCGTATCCGCGTGACTGCACCGCCGTATATCTTCTTGCCGGTTGCCGAGGTTGCCATTCCCGTCGTTTCAGGGGAGAATCGCTTTGTAACAATGGCGCTGCACGAAGCCAGCCGTTCGGGGTTTGCCGCCGCACAATGGACGGCAGCACCGGGCAGGCCATGATATGGGCGTGGCTGCCAGCCTGCTGCGCCAATTCAGCACTTGCCGACAGGCGTTTGGGCCAGGCCGGCCACAATGCCCGAGACCCGGAGCCATACACCGATGAAACATGTCTACCTCTCTTGGACTGAGCTGGAGGAACTGGTCAGCCAGTTGATTTTCAAGCTCAACACGCCCTACGATGCCATTCTCTCGATCACGCGCGGTGGTATTATCCCCGGCGGTATGATCGCCGAGGCACTCAAGATGAAGGAAGTGTTGACTGCAGCCGTGCTTTTTCCGGAAAACCCCAGCCAGCGCACCACGCTGAGCTGGCCGCGCTTCGTTCAGTTCCCTGCCGACGACCGCCTGCGCGATCGCAAGATTCTCGTCGTCGATAACCTCTGGCACCAGGGACGGACGATCATGGCCGTCAAGGGGCGCATCGAGATTGCCGGTGGCTATCCTGAACTGGCCGTTCTGCACTGGAAACAGGCCAGCAGCTTCTTCCCGGAAGATACACCCGATTACTACGTGCAGATCACCGAAGACTTCATCCATTACCCATGGCAGCGTATCGACGACTCGGACTATCGCGTGCGCGCCCAGCCCGTTTTCTCGTGACGAACCTGCCATGACGACAGAACTTACCGCCGCACCGGCTGCTGAACGACTCGGCGCAATTGTACGCCTGCTGCGCGCCGAATATCCCGATGCGACCTGTGCACTCGACCATCACAACGCGTTGCAACTGCTGATCGCCACCATTCTTTCGGCGCAGTGCACCGACGAGCGCGTCAACAAGGTGACGCCGGCTCTCTTTGCCCGCTATCCTGACGCACAGACACTGGCCGGCGCTGACCGGGAAGAGCTGGAAGAGATCGTGCGATCGACCGGCTTCTACCGCAACAAGGCCAAGAATATCCAGGAGGCGTGCCGGCGTATCGTGGCCGAATACGGCGGGCAGGTTCCGGACAGTATGGCCGAGCTGCTGACATTACCTGGCGTGGCGCGCAAAACGGCCAACGTCGTGCTGGGCACTGCCTACCACCTTGCCGACGGAATCGTCGTCGACACGCACGTCAAGCGGCTGTCCCAGCGGCTGGGGCTCACCACGCACGACGACCCAGAGAAAATCGAGCGCGATCTCATGGCGATCACGCTGCAGGATGATTGGATCGATCTGTCGCACCTGCTCATCTTTCACGGACGGCGTATCTGTGATGCGCGCAAACCCAATTGCGCCAGCTGTGTGATTCGCCCTCTATGCCCGTCGTCA
>CAIRNL010000812.1 GCA_903879975.1 uncultured Chloroflexota bacterium
CGCCGTCATCCCATCGCTCAGGTCGCTGGACATGACCTTGCCTGCAACAACGTGGTAGAGCAGAATATCACGCAGTGCACCTTCAGGATCGGCGAGCAGCGATTCGACGGTCCCTTCAGGCAGTGCGGCAAAGGCCTCGTCGGTCGGTGCAAAGACCGTGAAGGGACCTTCACTCGTCAGCTCGTCGACCAAACCAGCAGCTTCGACTGCAGCCAACAGGGTCGAAAAATTGCCTGCAGCAGTGGCTACTTCTGCAATATTGCCAACTGGTGCAGCAGCAGCTTCTGCACTCTCTGCAGCCGCTTCCTCTGCCGGCGGCAGGATGACTGCATCGATCACGTGAATGACCCCATTGCTTGTTTCGATGTCGGCGGTCACAATGGTAGCCTCGTTAACCATCGCCTTGCCATCAGCAATCGAGAAGGTAATCGGGCTACCCTGCACCGTATCAGCAGCCATGCCATCACTGAGGTCGGTCGACATGACTTTACCGGACACAACGTGATAGAGCAGAATCTGCGTCAACTGTCCCTGCGGATCTTCGAGCAGTGCTTCGACAGTGCCTGCCGGCAGTGCGGCAAATGCATCATCCGTGGGTGCAAAAACAGTGAAGGGACCTTCTCCCTTCAGCGTGTCCACTAAACCGGCCGCTTGCACTGCGGCAACCAGTGTGGTGAAGTTACCAGCAGCCACTGCGGTGTCTACAATATCGGCCATTTCGCCCGCAGTTGCTTCTGCGGGAGCTTCCGCTGGCGGCTCAGTGGCGGCAGGCGCCACCTCGGCTGCCGGCAGCGGCGCGCAAGCAGCAACCAACAACGCAGTGATCAAGAGCAGTGTCAGTGTAGTGAGCTTCATCGTAGAGTTCTCCTTATATGTCAAAACAACAGATATATGGGTGGTGATTGTATTGTCAGCTCGAACTAGAATAAGGGTCAGCAGCAACCAGGATTTTGCAAATTTGTTTTTTTGCCGGGGGCGGCGCCTGAAAATCCTAGTTTCTCAGCCCGATCACATTAGCGGCGTGTGCCTGCAGGCACTTTGTACATACATTGCGCAATATTTATCCAAGCTATATTTAGAGTATGGCCTTCTTGGCATTATGCCAGTGAGAAAAGTTCCATTCTCAGCTTCCTCTCATCCAGCTTGCAAGATCATCGCCACCTTGACCCGCCAGAGAACGCCGACGCTATGGTAAAATCGGATGGAAGGGATTTCAGGGAATATGTCGCAACTGGTCGAGTCAATCCGCGCGTTTTTCGAAGGGCTGGGCACTCTGCCATCAGGGCAACGTATCGTAGCCTCGATGGATCCTGTGGCATGGGCATTGGTGCTGTTGCTGGGCGGTGCGGTTGTGGTGGGGCTGTTTTTCAGTCTGACGACGCGGCGGTCGTTCTTGCAGCCCGACGAAATCGAAGCGACGCCGCAGATGCTGCTGGCGCGGCTCAAGCAGGACCCTACGCGCTTGCCGCCGGTTGCCATTGTCAGCCGCCTGGGTTCGGATGCCACGCTGGAACTCCTCGAATATGGCGACCAGATTCGCACCAACGAGTGGCGCTACAAGTGGAGCAGCGTGCGTGAAGAGTTACTGACCCTGCTGAGTGCGCAGAATGCCTTCGGTCCGACCTATGCGCTCGCCCGCTACTATCGTTCGGCAGACAAGCAAGAGCCAGACACAGTGCGCATCCGGCGCACCGCCTTGGTGCACAAACTCAGCCAGCTTCGCTACGTCGAACCTGATGCAGAGGGGCGTACTGCGCAATTGCGCATCCGCGCCCACCCGGCCGAGGTAGAGGGCGACATAGGATTTGAAGGTGAGACGCTGTGGCTGTTGCCCGACGAGCCGGCGCCGGCTGTGTCGGGACCGCTCGTAGAGATGGAGCCGATCGAGTTCCGCACCTTACAGGATGCCGACGTGCGCATCAACATCCGTCGTTCGCCCATGGTGGGGGGTGGATTCTGGCTGACGTTGCACAAACGCCACGGCATGTGGGTCGTCACCGATGAACAGATCGAGTGGGCCAGCTAGCGATGTCACTGACTGACATTGTCAACTTCGTCAATGTGCTGACCTCGAGCGTGTTGGTCATTCTGACCTTCTCGCTGCTCTCCTATACGTTGACCTACAACTTCCGCAGATCGGTGGCGCGCCGCTTCGCCCTACTGCTCGCCTTTGTCATGGTCGTTTATGCGGCGGACGTTGCGCTGGGCCGTGTTCTGAGCGCAGAGTCGGCCAACCGTTGGCTGCGCCTGCAATGGCTGGGCATCGCCATGGTGCCGGGCGCCGTCTATCACTTCTCGCTGACCGTGTTGGCTACGACAAACTACCGCGTGGATCGCCGCCGGTGGATCAGCTATTTCTTCTACGCGCTTTCGATCTCCAGCGCCGTCGATGCCGTGGCCGGCAACGCGATCGTGGGAGAGGTACGCTATACGCCGCCTCTCAGCTATCTGGAAAGTGGGCCACTCTTCTGGCTCTTTGCCGTCTATTTTGGGCTGGCGATTGGGCTGGCGCTGGGCAACATCTGGAAAGCGCGCCAGCGCTGTCTGACCGAAAGCACGCGCACACGCATGACCTACCTGCTGCTTGGCTTCGTCGCTCCGGGCATTGCGGTCTTTCCCTACCTGGTGGCGATTACGCGGCTATGGGGACCCAACGAACCGAGTGTGATCGTCCTGTTCCTCTCGATCCTGGGCAACATGGCGGTTGGCTTTATGCTTCTACTCATGAGCTACACCGTCGCCTATTTTGGCGTGCTGACCCCCGATCGTGTCGTGCGCTATCGGCTGTTGCGCTTTTTCATGCGTGGCCCGGTCGTTGCCATCCTCGTCATCCTGGCGATCCAGATAACGCCGTCCGTGGAGCGCGTGCTCGGTCTCCCGCGCGATGTGATCCTGTTCAGCATTATCACGGGCGTCATCGTTCTCAGCCAGTTGGCGCTGAGCGTGACAAAATCGGCGGTCGACCGGCTCATCTACCGCGAGGATCGCGAGGAGATCGCCTGGCTACGAGAACTAGACCGGCGCATGCTCGCCACCAGCGACCTGCGCCAGCTGCTGGAAAACAACCTAGCGGCGCTGTGCGAATTGCTGCGCGTACCCTCGGCGTTTGCCGCTGCGGCCGTCGGCCCTGACCTGATCTTGGAAGCGGTGGTCGGGCCGGAGAGCACGCGCGCGCAAATTCTTGCTGTCAAGGATTGGTCGGATGCCCTGAGTAAGGCCATGCGCGCGCCGAGGCCGTCACAGCCCTACGCGCACCAAGGGTACTGGCTGTGGCCTCTCAGCGATCGTGTGCCGGATGAGGAGTCGAGCCGCGTGCTGGGCGTGCTGGGCGTCCAAGCGCACACGGCCAGCACGCGGCCAAGCACTGACGAAGTGCGCGTCATTGAGGCTATCCTGGAGCGTACGACCCGCGCGCTGGCCGACCGCAAGTTGCAACAGAGCATGCTGGCCAACCTGCGCTACCTGATTCCCGACATCGACCGCGTGCAACAGCTGCGCGGCATCATCCCCTACGCAGCGATAGACAGCGAGTGCGAGCCGACAGCTGCCCTCCTCGATCCCAGTCCGATTCACAGTCCCGAATTCGAGGCCTGGGTAAAGGATGCGCTCAGCCATTACTGGGGCGGCCCGAAGCTGACCCACAGCCCGCTGATCAAATTGCGCACCGTGGGCGAGACCATGGCCAGCGCCGACAACGATCCGACACGCGCGCTGCGTCTTGTTCTAGGCCAGGCACTGGAGCGCCTACGGCCGGAGGGCAGACAAAATTTCACAGCACCCGAGTGGCTGCTCTACAACATCCTGGAAATGCGCTTTGTGCAGGGGCGCAGAGTGCGCGAGATCGCGGATCGTCTTGCCATCAGCGAGAGTGATCTTTATCGCAAGCAGCGCGTCGCCATCGGCCAGTTGGCGCGCGTGCTTTCCGAGATGGAGCAGACCAATGTCGTCGAGAGCATTGCCGCGGGTGAAGGTACTGTCTTGCGGCGCTCTTTTCCAGAAGGATGGGAAAAATCGCAATAAACTGACCGCTACCTAAACCAGCCTTGCGACGTCATCCACATAGGCACGGGAATTCCGTGAACCATAGACATTGCAAAATGCGCTGCGGCCACCATCAGCACATCAAATCGTCGAAAGGAAGAGACGGGATGACTGTCCAAAAACGTGTAGCGCTGCTACTAGGCGGGCTGGTCTTTGTGGCCATTCTGGCTGGGTGTATCACCTTCAATCCGGGCTATCGCCTGCCCACGCCTGTGCCTCAAACGCCAGCGAGCTTCACGGCCGATCTGATTGCGGCGCTGGTCAACCGTGACGTCGCGGTACTGCGGGGCATGATGAGCGATCCATTTATCGTGGCGATCTGGCAGGGAGAAGCCAGTGAGCAGCCTGAGAGTGCTGCGATCGACCAGTTAGAAAGCGACCTGATTGGCCCGGCGTCGTCAATCACCTTTGTATCAAACGAGGTCGTGCGTTCCTGGCTGGGCGGCATGGACCCACTTACCCTGTGGCCAGAGGAGATGACTGCCGTCAGCAGCGTTGGGATGAGCGGCCTGGGCGCTGAGAGTCGAGGCGAAGCTATCTTGATCGTTGCCCAGGGAGCAGATGGGGCGTATTCCTGGCAGGCGGCGCTCATTGCCGACGATGGCTTTGCTGCGGCAGGCGGGGCACCTGCCCAACCCATCGTCATCGTGCCAGGTCAGCCGCCGCTGACATTCCTCCCCACCGACGTCACGCAGGTGCTCGTCCTCGGGACTATTGGCATCTTCGATGGTCCCAGTTCGACCTTCACACAGATAGGGCTGGCCTTCCGCGGGGAGACCTACGCAGCACTTGGCGTCAGCGCCGACGGCCAATGGTGGGCAGTCCGCTGCTCGTTCAGCGACCTTCCCTGCTGGATCGGGGCCAATCCGACCTTTGTGCGGCCGGTGAACCTATCCCCCGCCAGCAAACCGACCCAAAGGCCGACCACAACACCGCGGCCGACAGCCACACCGGTGCAGCCCATCTATCCGACGCGCATCGAGCTTGCGTCAGGCCAGGGTTCTGTCGTCGTGAGCGGGGATATCGGGCCAGGTTATACCGTCCAGTACGTGCTCTTCGTGCGCGGTGACCAGACCCTGCGCCTGCTTGTCGACTCGCCCAGCCCATCCACCGAATTTTCTGTGCACGGTGTGAGCGACGGTGTGACCTACAAAGCAAGAAGCGTTCTGCAACGTGAGTGGAGCATGGTGTTGCCACGTACGCAGGACTATCTCATCACGCTCTCGGCAACTGTGAGAACCAGCTATCTCCTGGAGGTCACGGTGAGCCAATCGCCCCCACCGGCACCGGAGCGTATCCAGTTTGGGACGGGCGAAACCAGTGCCGTGCGCAGCGGTGCGCTGCCAATCAGCCAGGTCAAGGAGTATATTTTCCGGGCACAGGCCGGCCAAGAAACTCGCGTGCTGCTCTCGTCGCCCGGTGGTGCGGTCAACTTTTTGCTGCAGGGCGTCAACGACGGTGTTGTCTACAAGCCGTTCAGCAACCCGGCGCGCGAGTTTGGCATGACGCTCCCGAGCACGCAGGACTACCTGATTACGCTCAATGGGCCGGCTGCCATCAACTACACGCTAGAGCTGATCGTACAGCCGTTGGGAGCCACGTCGACGCCCACCTCGCCACCGGCTATGCCGGAGCGTATCCAGTTTGGGGCGGGCGAAACCAGTGTCGTGCGCAGCGGCAGCTTGCCGGCCAGCCAAATCAAACAGTATATCTTCCGTGCCCAGGGTGGCCAGCAGAGCCGCATCCTGCTCAACTCACCAGGCAGCGCGGCCAACTTTGCGCTGCAGGGTGTCAACGACGGCGTTGTCTACAAGCCGTTCGGCAACCCGGCGCGCGAGTTTGGCCTGACGCTTCCGAGCACGCAGGACTACCTCATCTCCATCAATGGCCCAGCATTCATCGACTATCTGCTCGAATTGACCGTGTTGCCGTTGGGGCCGACGCCCGTGCCGACGGCCGCTGCAGAACGCATCCACTTTGGTCCCGGCGAAACGAGCGCCGTGCGCAGCGGGCCGCTCTACGCCAATACACCGCGCCAGTACATCTTTGGTGCATCTGCCGGCCAGGCTACGCGCGTGCTGCTTTCATCGCTCAGCCCGGCGGCCAACTTCTCCGTGCGCGGCGTCAGCGATGGTGTACAGTACAAGTCGATGGTCGACCCGTTGCGCGAGTGGTTGTTCACACTGCCGGCCAGCCAGGATTACCTGATCACAATCCAGGCGCCGGTGAACACCTCCTTCACGCTGGAGCTGATCATTCTACCGCCTGCGCCGCCGACAACGACTCCGACAGCCACTGCGCTACCAACCACTCCACCTACGGCAACCACTCCACCTACGGCAACCACTCCACCTACGGCAACCACTCCACCTACGGCAACCACTCCACCTACGGCAACCACTCCACCTACGGCAACCACAGTGCCGACCGCAACCCCAACGGCAACCGCGACGGCAACCGCCACGTTGGAACCGACGGCAACGGAGGCGCCGACTCTGGAACCGACGGCAACGGAGGCGCCGACTCTGGAACCAACGGCAACGGAGGCGCCGACTCTGGAACCAACGGCAACGGAGGCGCCGACTCTGGAACCAACGGCAACGGAGGCGCCGACTCTGGAACCAACAGAAACGGCAGTGCCCTAACCTTCGTCCTAAGGTCATGCGCCCTGATGGGGCGGGGGGGGGTGGGCACGGGAGATTCGTCGATCCCGATTCATGCGCCCCGATGGGGCGAGAGTGTGGGCACGGGAGGTTCGTCGATGCCGGTTCATGCGATTCATACGCAGAGGCACTGCGGGAAGGGGATGGGAGCGGGCCGCGGATCAGCGTTCGCCAAAATCGACGAGTGAAGACATGTTCCACATGAGGCGTGCATCCTGCTGCACTGGGCTAATCACAATTTTGTAGATGACGTCGCCGGTGAGCATGTCTTCCGGTGTGCTTGGATCATAGACTGTCATCGTGCGGCTGTTCTCGCCGATGGGGCGCACGTGCGTCACGGTACCGGCAAGTGTCAGGTCAGGCAGCGCATCGAAAGTGAGGGAAACCCTTGCGCCGGGCAGGATGCCCACGACATCCATCTCGGTCAGATCGAGCGTTTCCACCTGCCATGCCGTGGTATCAGCCAGTTGAAGCAGCGGCACGTTCACCGCGACCTGCTCGCCCACGCTGATATTCAGTGCCGTCACCATCCCGTCAAAAGGCGCACGTAATTCAGTTTCAGCCAGCGCCACCATGGCCTCCTGTAATCCAGCCAGAGCAACGTTGACCTCTGCCTGCGCGACGTCCACCTCTTCGCTGCGCACGCCGGCGCGTGCCAGATCGAGTTGGGCCTGTGCCTGCTGC
>CAIRNL010000813.1 GCA_903879975.1 uncultured Chloroflexota bacterium
CCCACCAATGCTGCCCGCCCCACGGTCATCCGCGGGACATTGCTCGAATAGTTGGCACGCGCGTCGCTTGTTACATTACTTGGTTCGTAAATGATAATCTGTCGATCCACCAGACTGTGCAGCGCTGTCTCGATCCGTTCCCACTGGCATTCTTCGATTCATCTCTGCATCACACCAAAGCCACCCGTCGTTGATGATCGATGGTAGGCGATCAACATGTACAATATGGTAGATCTTCGGAAATGGTGGCACGGGCATGGACGACAGAAGACCTCAAGGCTGTATAGCAAGCTGAAGCGCTAGAATGTATGTGCTAATTATACGCGAATCCTGTGACGGTGCAACCATACCACGGGATCACATTGTATTTCAATTCGTCTGACTTTGCCGCGTGCGGGCAAGCTTGAATCGAACTTCGGCATGCGGATTCATTACGGCAGGGAGCACCTGATTATCGAGAAGGGTGGCATCACCAAAGCAGGGCTGAAGGCGTAGATCGACAATTCGGATGCAATCACAGCGCAATACACTGGAAATCTACATTGACCGTTTGGCCGGCGACGGCGTCTATCCTGTCACGGCGCGCGTCCTGGAGAGCAATCAGAGCGCCCGTTCGTCGATGGTTCTTCCTCTCTCCGCCGAGGAGGTGTCGCGTGCCCAAGGCTGGCTTGTCGATGGCGACGCTGACGCCCCCGCCGTGCGGGATTTCGGCGCTCGCCTCTTCGATGCGCTCTTTGCCGGCGCCGTGCGCCTGCTCTACGACGGGCTCTCTGGCGATCCCAATCGGACCCTGGCATTCTGGATCGTGATCGACGACCCTGGCCTGGCGCAGATTCCATGGGAATTGCTCTACGACAGCCGGCGACCGGGCTTCCTGGCCCTTTCGGCGCCCTTCGTGCGCGGGCTGACCATCGACGCCCCAACCCGCAGCCAGCCGGTGACGGCGCCACCGCTGCGAGTGCTGGTCGCGACCGCATTCCCAACCGGGCTAGATCGGCTCGATGGGTACGACGAGGCGCAGGCCATTGCCCGCACCCTCCAACAGACGGGAGACGGGGTACAGATTACCGAGCTTCCACACGCTACACTCAGCCGCCTGCAAAACGCGCTGCGTGAAGCCGAACAGCACAATTCGCCCTACCATGTCCTGCACCTGATCAGCCACGGCTATGTGGAGGCCGCCACCGGCGCCAGCGCCGTCATTCTGGAAGACGAAGCCGGCGCCGCCGACGTTGTCCAGCCTTCTGTATTGGCGAGCTTCTTGAGCGGACCCGGCATGCAGTTGGTCTTTCTCAACGCGTGCAGCTCCGCCACCATGCCGGCCAACAACCTGGCGCCCGGTTTTGCCCAGGCGCTGCTTGGCACCGGCATCCCCATCCTGGTCGGTATGCAGGCGCCCGTCGCGGCAAGCGATGCCATGCTTTTTACTGCCGAACTGTATGGCAGCCTGGCCGATGGGCGTTCGGTGGACAGCGCGCTGCTCGACGTCCGCCGGATCGCGCAACAGCGCAGTGCTGCGGGCCGAACCGCACCGGCCATCCCTGTGTGCTACACGCGCAACATGCCGGCACGCCTGGTCAGTGCGCCGGATTCAGAACCGCCACTGCCCGCATCTGTGGCGGTGCAACCGACAGAGCCGGCCGCGCCGGTGGCAACCGGCAAGCGAGGATTGCGCCGGCTGTGGGGATTGGCAGCGGCCACCGTCGCGCTGGTGGTCGGCATCATTTCGGGTTACGTGAGCATGCGCGACTTCTTTTGTGTGTCGCCGGTGCGGGGCGGCCTGCCGGCGTTCTTGAGCAGCGTCTGTGACGCAATTGCGCCGCAAGAAGCACCGGTCGTCGTCGTTGCACCCGCCGCAACGCCGCCGCCGAGACTCACCGGCGACTTCAAGATTGCCGTCGCGGAGTTTGCCGCAGCAGATGGCACAGGTGTCTCTGATGCCGGCGCCGAAGGAAGCGAACTGGCCCAGCAACTCTACGAACAACTGCGTGATGATCTCGCCAAGATGGCGTCCGGCGCGTCCGTGCCGTTCAGCATTGAAATGGGGCTTGCGCCGCAGCTCGTCGGACGCATGGAGGGCGACACCTATCAGGAGCAGGTAGACAACGCCGTGCGTCGCGCCCGCGAGATCAACGCCGACCTCCTGATCTTTGGCACCCTGGACGCTTCACCGGAGAAAACGGCGGTGGACGCCTACTTTTATCTTGCGCCTACGCAATTGCTGACCGCCGAAGAAATGGCCGGTGACTATCCACTGGCCCACGTAGAAAGCCCCGGCAACCTCCTGGACAACATGGTCACGAGCAGCGAACTGCGCAGCGGGCTGCTGGCCAGCGCCGACGGCATCGGGCGTTTCTTGTTTGGGCTGGGCTTCTTCAACCGGCAGCAATTCAACGAGGCAGGGCGGTGGTTGGCAGAAGCTGGGGACGCCATGCCAGCCGATAATCGGAAACAGCGTGCCGTCCTCGAACTATTTCTTGGCAGCACGGCGGCGCAGCTTGGCGATCTCCCGCTTGCGCATCAGAGCTACCAGACGGCGCTCGATCTTGACCCACGCTTTGCCCGCGCCCTGCTTGGGCGGGGCCAGATCGACTTCTTGCTGGAACGCATCGCCAACAGGTGTGATGCAGGCGCCACCGACGTCGCTGCCATTCAGCGGGCGATGGAGGACTATCAAAGCGCCTTGGGGCTCACAGCCGATCCGTTGGCTGAAATTCCCACGAAGGTCAACCTTCATGCCGGAACGGCCTATCTCTGTCTGGCCCTTGCAGGTGCGGGCGACGAGAACTGGGAGCTGGCGCAAGAACATCTCGAGGAAGTGATCGCCGACTACGAATCAACGGGCGACAATCGTTTGCAGTACCTGGCCGCGCAAGCTCAGGCGCGTCTTGGCGTGCGGGCGTTGGCGTTGGCGTTGAAAACTACCGATGCGCTTGACGAAGCAATGCTTGTCTCGGCGGAGGATGCCTTTGAGCAGGCGGTCGCGCTGAGCCGGATGCCTGGTGAAATCGCCCTGAACGAACTCTGGCTTGCTTACATCCAGGCAACCCAAGCTCGCTGCCAGGCCGCCCTGAGCCACTTGCAGCCTGCCGAAGAGGCCTTCGCGCAGCGCGCTGCGCTTGATAACGTATCTGGCGCCTATACCGACTTCGCCGCGCAGTTCATCCGGCTGCGCGACGAGCGGGTAAGGCCACTGCTGGCGAAGAATTGTGCCGGCTCGCTGGGGCCATGAGATTCGGTGGCTTTGGGGGTGTTTCGCAGCGATTGGCAACGGTGCAGAATTGGATCATAATGGCCGAGAACCCAGCCAAGACTGACCTTGGCGCCCGAATTATCAGATCAGGAAACCGTCCATGATACGCATCAAAGCATTGTTCCCGGCCCTGCTGGCGGGCCTGGCTGTACTACTGCTGGTGGCCGCATGCAATGAGCCGGCGCCGACACCCACACTCGTACCGGCGGGAGATGCGACCACTGTTCAGGCGGCAGCGCCTGTCACCGAAGTCGCAACAGAATCACCACCTGCCACCGCTGGGCCTACTCCGACGGGCACGCCGACCGTAGCGCTGCCAGTGACACTGACCGTGTCGGAGACCCTCAATCTCCGCAGCGGCCCCGGAATCGCCTATCCTGTCGTCGGCGCGCTGCTGGCCGAGGGAACTGCCACCGTGATTGGGGTTTCGCCCGACGGCAAGTGGTGGAAGATATCCTGTCCTGCTGACACCACAGTGGAGCAGTGTTGGGTGATCAACGATCCACAGTATTCGGCCGTCGATGCGGCGGTTGCTGCGCTTGCCGTTGCAACGGCGCCGGCTGTGCCATCGCCCACGCCTACACCGACTGCGACACCCTGCATTGCCGGCGCGTCGCCCGGATGGAGTGCTTATCTGGTGCGTAGCGGCGATACGCTGTCGGGACTGGCGCAACGCAGCGGTGCCGGCGTTGCGGAACTCCAGGCTGTCAATTGCCTCGAGTCCGACGTCATTGTCGAGGGCAGCACGCTGTTTGTGCCTGGCGGGCTGGCAGTACAGCCGGTGATTGCCGCTCCTGGTCTGGATACTTCGAGCAACTCACAGGATGGGGTATGGCTCGACCAGGGTAGCCTGAATGAAGAACTGGTGGACCTGTTGGGTTTCAGCAACCCAGGTGGCGGCCCTTTCTGCGGGGCGCTGCCCGATACGGCGTCACCCAGTATCATCATTGGCGCCGCCGACGCCGGTGAGGAGAGTGAGCGCGGTACAACCTGGAAAGTTGGCCAGGTGTTTGGAATCTGCTTGAATGGTGTGCAGAGCGCGGATGTGCTGACGTTGACGATCCAGCCGCCGCGCGGCGAAGTCATGAGATTCACCATGCCGGGCGACAGCCCCGCATTGCGCTGGATCGTAGATCCCGGGGAGCGACGCGGGCTGTATCGTATCACGTCTGCAGAGGCCGTCGCGTCGTTTGAGGTAATCGAGGAGATTTCTCCGCCGCATGTTGCCATCTTCAATCGCACATCTTCGACGTACCTGGTGTCTGAAGGCCAGAGAATCAGCTTTGTAGCAGCCGGATACAATCCAGGCCCTCTTACCTTGTATGTGTGCAAGGCAAGAGTTCCGCTAGCGCTTGGCGTAGAGGTGTGTCATACCCTACGCGGCATGATCCTAGGTGCGAATCGATCCGGTCGATGGAGCTTTTCGACCAAGGGGCTGGAGGCGGGGACATATGTCCTGCACGACGGGATCGACCCTGAGTTTATCAATGCCGAAGAAGATCCAAGGATATTCATTGTAACCGAGCCATGACACCAGCCAACGCTGGTCTTTTCGCCGCAGACAACTTCTTAGCACAAAAGGGAGAATCACAATGAATGGGCGCTATGTTGATCCCGGTATCAGCCCTTCGGGCCAGGGGACATTTGGATACTACCTGGTCAGACTCGATCGGTCGATTCAGTTTCAAGGATCAGGTGATGTCGGGAAGGAAGCGGAAATCCAACGTGGCGAGCTTCGTTTCCATCTTGACGACTGGGGTGAAGCCATTCGTGCAGTGGACTTCCAAATTGCCGCGTTTGGCCCAAAGGAAACTGGGGTGATTAGCCTGCGCGGCGGCGGGAATCGAGACGCAGGGCATTCGCACATTGATATCGCCGATGGCATGCACAGTGGTGAATTCCTGATTGAGTGTGGGGCGTCATACCTCGACGAGCGCATGGTCGCCGATTCGGAACTTGAATACGACGATGAACACACGTTCACGTCTCCGAGCGACTTCCTTCGTGGTTCTTTCAGTGGCACCCTTCAGTGGACAGATAGCGGTGACGGCGAAGGAGCCTCTCTGCTGCTACAGTCGGCAAAATTGAAGTTCGAGGGTAACGCAAAGTGGCAAGAAATTGAGATTGTTATTCCCGAAGACGCACAGGCTGAACGACTAAGCTTCCAGTGTGGCGGTGAAGCGACTCCTGTCTATCACAAGACACTGAAGTTGCAGCTCGTCGGCTTCAAGGCAGAGGCTGATGACAATCAGGTAACCTCCGCTAGGGCAACCGAAATGATTCAGATCGCTGAGAAACTCTGGAACCCGGGATTCATTGACTTTGACTACGTGATCACGGCCCCAGTTATTGATCCTGAACTCGAAGACATCAACCCACGTACAGCCGCGAATCGAGCGAAGTTGTGGGCAAGCCGGCCGATCCAGAATGAAATCGATCGGATTCCCGTCTTTTTCGTCAATTTCGGTCTCGGACAATTGGGAGGTGGCGACACGCAAGGCTTTGCCATCAATACGATGACACCTCATGCATCAGTTGTCATCAGCGAGTGTGCTGTATCAGATCTCGTACTTGCCCACGAGTTGGGCCACGTCATGGGTGGCCAACATCCGGACTCGGCCGCCCCTGGCTATTGGATTGGGACAAGTGGCACTGTCATGAAGAAATTCCCGTTTGAGAAGATCAACGGTCACGAAAACTGTGTGAAAGCCGGTTGCCCTGTTCCAGGCTGCGAGGACTACTCTGCGCGGGAATGTCTGGAGCCAGGCAGTTGGAGTCTATAGGTAGAATGCGCATCCTCGACCACCTGATCCGCACCCTTCGCAGCGCGGCCAACCACAACGGCGCAGCCCAGGCCGCGCCGGCCTGTATCCTCTGGCCCGACCACGACCGCCAGTGGCAGAGCGCCATCCCGGCGTTGCAGGCGGCCCTGCCGGAACTCTTCGTGCTGGGCACCTACAACCCGGCCGCGCGCATGGGGCCGGCCATCTGGCTGCGCTGCGTGCTCTCCGGTGTGCTGCCGCCCGGCGCCGAGCCGCCCGAGTGGCAAGGGCGAAATCTGATTTCTGGAGCCGCCACGCCTATCTTCTACCTGCCCGGCTACAGCCGGCAGGAGCTGCGCGATGTCAACACCTGCCCGGCCGAACTCAAGGCTATCGTCGAACTGCAATTCCGCGGCGCGATCTGGTCGCAGGCCAATGCCC
>CAIRNL010000814.1 GCA_903879975.1 uncultured Chloroflexota bacterium
GGGCATTGCCTGACGAATACACCGCCGGGTACTGCGCCAGAGATCGATGCGCGATTTGAGGTCGAGTAGATCTTGAGGAGTGATCGAATTCATAGAGTTCCTCCGTTGAAATGATATTGTGACGGAGAAGAGGATAGGTAAAACGGAGATCGATTTCACGCCGTCTCACCGAAAGCTTACCTGTGTCGGGTTATTTGTGGCGTGTGTAGTTCGTGAACCGCCCCGGTCATTCGCTTTGTGCTAAACGGATGGTCACGTCCTTCGACCAGCGGCTACTGACTGTGAAGGGGTGGGGTGTGACACTGAGCTTGGTCGCGCTCGGCCTCGGATTCCAGTACAAAAGCTTCGGCATGTTTCTGGTGTCTGCTGTGAGTAGCATAGCCTTTTGGTGGCTTGAAGCAGTAATGAAAACCCACCAAATGCGCTTCTATCCAAGACTTCGTGAAATCGAGGTCAATCGATTTCAGAGAGCGCCAGATGCTGAGAAGCCGTACTCGGCACCTCGGATCAATTGGGGCTGGGTCCGTGGAAAGCAGGTTCTACTTGGCAACGCCGAAAGCCTGGGCGACCCGGCACCTGACGGAAAGAGCTTGTGGTATAACAAGACGGCGCTATTGCCTCACGTGATGATGCCTCATGGCGTGACACTGCTGGTCGCCGCAGTTCTCTTTGTCCTGTGCTGGAGCGGCCAAATCTCTGGGTTTGCCTGGGGTGCTGCAGGTCAGAAATAACCGGCTAACCAGCGGTTGCAGCCGCGGTTGTTAGCCCCTTCAGGAGTCCACATGCGTTATGTCGTCTCTGCAATGCTTGTCGTAGTCGCTGTCATCCACTTACTTCCGCTGTCAGGCGTGCTAGGAAATGAGCGGCTTGCCGTGCTCTACGGTTTGTCCTTCAACGAGCCCAATCTCGCCATTCTCATGCGCCATCGCGCGGTGCTCTTCGGCCTCCTTGGCCTGTTTCTTCTCTTCGCCGCCTTCTGGCCCCCATTTCAGACAGTTGCGTTCATAGCTGGCTTTATCAGCGTTGTCTCTTTCTTGTGGCTAGCCTGGTCTGTCGGCAGCTACAACGCTCAAATTGCGCGCGTTGTCATAGCCGATATCGTTGCCATTGCTTGCCTCATCATCGGTGTCGTGGCGCAGGTGTACGTACGACACCGGGGCTAACCATTCATTGCAGCCGATCGCCTTCGGCGGCGCCCAACCTCAACCGTTCGCTCCCAACAAGGGAATAGTTGTCGATTAGAAATGTGGGGAAAAAGATGAGCAGACTGCATATACTGCCTTGCCTCGATGTCGAGCAGATGGCCGCCTCCAGACGGCAGGAGCTGAACATCCCCAGAGATGTTGCTGCTGCACTCGGTCGGTCTGCGGTGGAAGCTGCCCGCACAGGTCTCTACGTCACCAAGACTGGTTCGGAAGTCGTCTGGCGTGAAGCTGTGCAAGCTGCCTGTGCCGCCAAGCTGAGCATTCGTCCCGACGCGGTGCTGCCAAATAACGCGCGCATGACGTTCACGGAAACAAAAGTTCAGGTCACAAATGAGACTACGCTCGGAGCGTCACGACGCCTCGCTGAGCGCGGATTGCGACCTCTTGCTCTGAATTTCGCCAATGGTGTCCAACCGGGCGGGGGGTTCCTCAACGGGGCCAGAGCGCAGGAGGAGGCGCTGTGTCGATCAAGCGCTCTCTATCAGACACTCATCGACGATCCGATGTATGATGAGCACCAAAAGCGACCACTACCAGATTCGACTGATTGGACCATCTATTCCCCTGATGTACCCGTCTTTCGTACGGATGACGGAACGGAGCTTCAACATCCTTGGCCCCTAAGCTTCATTACATGTGCCGCCCCTTATGCGCCCACTATTGGCCAACCTCAAGCCGGAGACCTCTTGCAGAAACGGATTCATCGCGTGCTCGCTATCGCAAGGTCGTACGGATATACCACGCTAGTTCTCGGCGCATGGGGTTGCGGCGCTTTCGAGAATGATCCGCACCGCACGGCTAAAGATTTTCGGCAGGCCTTGGAAAACGACTTTACCGGAGCTTTCGCCGAAATCATCTTCGCTATCACAGATTGGTCACCAGAGAGAACATTTCTTGGGCCTTTCCGAGATGTTTTTGTTGCAAATCCCATTTCATAAGGCTATCCAATGTGTCAGCGGACGCGTGTGAAGCATCGCCGTGCTTTGCCAGCATTGTGCCCGCACCCATTTGACGTAGGTAATTAGCCGGAAGGAAAGAATGGACAACGATCACTTGTTCGTGTGCTTCAGCAGTGAGGCCCTTGTACGACTCGCGGACCGGTGCACTCATCAACGAGAAAGCTCATTCAGGCAGCCTCCGATGCCAACTGCATAAAGACCATTTCGAGGACCTGGTATTTAATCCAACAATGGTAATGGTCTCGCCCCTCACCGCAGCGCGAGCGGACGGAGGGTGAAGCCGGCGACCGAGCCCTTGATCTTGTTGGTGCTCGCAACGTAGCAGAACTCCCAGACCGAGTCCGCCGCCAGCTCTTCCAGAAAGTGGAACTCGCCGATATGGACTCCCTGTTGAATCAGTAGGTACTGA
>CAIRNL010000815.1 GCA_903879975.1 uncultured Chloroflexota bacterium
CCCACGGGCAATTCGCCGATGATCGCGCCGATGACGCTTGCCGTGGCCGAAATCTTGAGCGCCGTGAAGAGATAGGGCACCGAGGCCGGCAAGCGCAACAGGCGGAATATCTGGTTGTCGGTGGCGGCATAGGAGCGCATGAGCAGCAGAGCGTCCCGATCGACCGATTCCAGCCCGCGCAACACGTTGATGACCACTGGGAAAAAAGTCAGATAGGCAGCAATGATCGACTTTGACAGCCACGGCGGCGCACCCAGCCAGCCCATACCCACCACGATCATGGGCGCCAAGGCGATGATCGGCACCGTCTGCGAGGCAATGACGTACGGCAGGAAGCCGCGCCGTAGAGGCAGAGAGCGCTGGAAGAGTACGGCCATGAGAAAGCCGGTGACACTGCCCAGTGTGAAGCCGACGAGCGCCTCAAAGGCCGTGTAGCCGGCGTCCTGGATTAGAACCAGCCACGTGGGTCCCTTGGGCGTGGGGCGTCCGAAGGCCTCGGCGATCTGAGCCAGATGAGGCAGCTTGTAGTCGGGCAATTCAAAGATCGCCTTGCTGCCTTCCCAAATCAGCGCGACCAGACCGAAGACGACAAGGTAGCCGGCCAGTAAGCGCAGCCAGCGCGGCATGCCCTTGCCCTGACGGCGCACGCCATGGGGCGCTGAAACGGAATGGTGCATCAGGGGCTAGCCTGCCTTCGCCTGTTGAACCAGTTCGTACAGGCGGCTCGGGCTGAGCGGGATCTCCAGGATTTCCAGCGGAACGTCGTGCAGCGCGTCCTCGATGGCCTGGGCAAAGAGCGGTCCAACAGGGATGGCGCCCGCTTCGCCTGCGCCCTTGATGCCCAGCGGGTTGAGCGGCGACGGCGTCTCCACGTGGTCGGTCTCGATGCGCGGCACCGTATCCGACGTGGGCAGCAGGTAGTCCATGAACGAGGCGTTGAGCAATTGGCCGTTCTCATCGAAGGCCAGTTGCTCGTAGAAGGCGTTGCCGATGCCCTGTGCCACACCGCCCTGAATCTGTCCCTCCAGGATCATGGGGTTGATCACGCGCCCACAGTCATGCACGACAACATAGCGCCGGATCGCCACCATCATCGTTTCAGCGTCCACTTCGACGATCATGGCGTGGACGCCCGATGCCGTGGCCCCGCGCTCGGGGCCAAAATAATCGGTCGCCTCCAGCCCTGGCTCTGTGCCCGGCTTGACCGCGCCGCGCATAGGGTTGGCGCGCACCGCCAGATCGCCCAATCGGATGGCCGTCTGCGGCGAGCCAACCACGCGCACCGCGCCGTCGACCAGTTCCAGGTCCGCCTCGTCGACCTCCAGCTCGTCGCTGGCTTTCTTGAGGATTTTCCGGCGCACCGCCAGCGCAGCAGCGTGGATGGCGTTGCCCGCCACCACCGCGCCGCGCGAGGCAAACGTGCCGGCCCCCCAGTAGAATTCCGCTGTGTCGCCCGTGACGAGGCGGACATTCTCCGGCTGGACGCCCAGCTGGTCGGCCACAATCTGGGCGAAGGAGGTATAGTGCCCCTGTCCCTGCGTGCCGATGCCCGTCGCAACACTGACCCGCCCCGATGCCTCGACCGTGACCTTGGCGCCCTCGTAGGGGCCGATACCCGTGCCCTCTACATAGGTGACGATGCCCAGGCCGACATACTTGCCCTCAGCGCGCAGCCGCGGCTGCTCCTCCTGCACAAAACGGGTGTAGTCGATCAGTTCGACGGCTTTTTCCATGGCGGGCAGGTAGTTGCCGCTGTCGTAGGTGAGCGGAGCAAAGTCCTGGTAGATGATCTCGTTGGTGTACGGGAAGCGATCCGGCGGGATGAAGTTGCGCTTGCGTATCTCGACTTTGTCGATGCCCAGCTCCTTCGCCGCGATGTCCAGCATGCGCTCCATGACGAAGACGCCATGCTGGCGGCCGGCGCCTCGGTAGGGCGTGACAATCGGCTTATTGGTGAAGACAGACGTGAACTCGCTGGAATAGTGGGCCACGTCGTACTGGCCGAGCAGCGTGCACTGGCTGTTGAGCGCGACGGTAAGGCCGTAGGGTGCGTAGGCACCGGCGTCGTGCAGGAAGACGTCCTTGATACCCAGAACTCTGCCGGCACGGGTGAGCGCGATCTCCGCCCAGTGCACCTGGCCACGCTCCTGCGTCGTGGCATAGAAGTTCTCCTGGCGATCCTCGATCCACTTCAGGGGCCGGTTCAGGCGCATGGCGATCCACGGCAGCAGCACTTCTTCCGGATAAAACATCATGATCTTGGGGCCGAAGCCACCGCCGATGAAGGGTGCAATGACGCGCACCTGCTTCTCGGAGAGACCCAGCATGGCCGCCAGCCCGTTGCGGATGGGGATGGGCGCCTGCGTCGTGTCCCACACCGTCATCTGCTGGGTACGCGCGTCCCAGTCCACGACGATGCCACGATTTTCCATGGCGGCGGCCGTGCCGCGGTCATAGTGCAGCTTGCGGCGGATGACAACGTCGGCCCGCAGCGCTGCCTGCTCGTAATCTCCCTTGCGCTGGATGAGATGGGCGTTGACGTTGGCGTCAAGGTCGTCATGGACGAGCGCAGCGCCGGGCGCCAGCGCCTGTTCCAGATCGACGACGGCGGGCAACAGCTCCACATCCATCAAAATCTGCTCGACGGCGTCCTCGGCCTGATAGCGGCTCGCTGCCACGACCACCGCGACAGGCTCCCCTACGAAGCGCACTTTTCCTTTGGCCAGTGGCACCTGCGTGCGTGGGTTGAAGACGATGTCCTTCACCGGCGGCGGCGGCACCAGCAGCGGCCCTGGCTGCCAGTACTCCCCCAGATCGGCGGCCGTGTAGACCGCAGCGACACCGGGCATGGCCGCCGCCCTGCGTGTATCGATCGCCTTGATACGCGCGTGCGCGTAGGGGCTGCGATAGAAGGCGACGTGCAGCATGCCCGGCAGGTGCACATCGTCCGTGAAGAGCGCCTGGCCGGTGAGCAGCCGTGCATCCTCGTTGCGCCGAATGGGTTGGCCGAAGTAGCGTGTCGCCATCCTGTCAGTCCCCCATCCCTGGAGTGTGTGCACTCTGCGCAGCAGCCAGAACTGCATCCACGATCTTCTGATAGCCCGTGCAACGGCAGAGGTTGCCGGAGAGCACCTCGCGGATGGCCGCTTCGTCCGGTTGCGGGTTCTCTGCCAGAAAAGGCACCAGCGTCATCAGAAAGCCGGGTGTGCAGTAGCCGCATTGCAACGCATGCGCCTCCCGGAAAGCACTTTGCAACGGATGCAGTCTCTCCGGGTCCGCGGACAACCCCTCGACAGTCGTCAGCTCGTGGCCGTCGGCCTGCACAGCAAATAGGATACACGAGCGTACGGCCGCACCATCCAGCAGGATCGTACACGCGCCGCAGGAGCCATGCTCGCAGCCGACATGCGTGCCGGTCATGTTCAATTCGTGGCGCAAGAAATCGGAGAGCAACATGCGCGTTTCAATGCTGCGCTCCACGGCAACGCCGTTGACAGTCAGGTGAAGGGTGTACAAATTCGTCACAGGCACTTATCCGAAAGTTTCGCTTCAGCTAGCATAGCGCCCGCGCACGGTGCGAATCTGCCACTGTGCCAGGACGCCGATGGCCAACACCGTCAAGAAGACAGCAAAGGCCGGGCCGGTAAAGGGAATCTGCGCCGTATTGTACGCGGCCGCCACGCCGGTCACGGCCTGAGGGAATATCTCCGTCAAGCCAAGGACGACCGCATAGGCGCCGGCCAGCGTCGTGGCCAGGATAATGACCCAGTCGCCCAGCTTGTTGCCAAAGAAACCGATGACGCCGGCGCCGGCAACCACCAGGACGATGGTCAGCCAACTGGGCAGCGTGACGGGCAACAGCGAGGCGATGACCAGCACCAGCACGGCGCCCAGCACACCGCCCGCCAGGTGAAGGGTGAGCCGCACCATCATGAAGCCGATGACGGCCAGAACGGCGCCAGCGACCACGCCGCTGATGAGCTGCAGGATGGGATCCAGCGCTGAGAAGAGCCAGGAGGCCAGCGAGAAACCCAAAATGAACAGACCGACGGCGAGCGAAAAACGGAAGAGCATCCCACCATAGACCAGAAGGAAAATGCCACAGCCGATCAGTACTAGACCAACGAGCCACTCCATACGGTTAGTTTCCTTTCGTGGATGGGCAAGGGAAATACTTGGTTCGAACAGCAAAAGAACTGATTCCGCGCCGACAGCCGCTCCCTACGAGTGC
>CAIRNL010000816.1 GCA_903879975.1 uncultured Chloroflexota bacterium
GCATCGGCGTCCAGCACCGTGTAGTGGAGCGGCTGTGGCTGCGACCCGAACAACTGCCAGGCCAGCATGCGCTCGACCATCGTGCCGATCCCGGCGCCGATCTCCAGCACCTCCAGCGGCCTGGCAGCGGACGTTGTGCGTTCTGTGACCAGGCGAACCAGTTCCGACCACACCGGACGATTCAGTGCGCGATCGTCTACAGTGCGTTTGGACTCAAGGTAGCGGACAAACGTGTTGGATGGCATAAGTCTTCATTTTACTGCGAAGTAGCGTGGCACGCACGTTGGCCGGTGCCCTGCGGATCATTAAACGTTGTGCAGTGGCTGTTACTGTGGCGGGATAGCTTCGAGCCAGGACACTGCGCCGTCCATGCTCGTCGACCACGATGGGTGTAACTCGTAGCGCAGCCGCGCTGCCATGGCCATGGCGGCCAGCGCCAAGCGATCTCTCTCCAGATGGGCAAGATGCCGGGCAATCGCTGTTGCGTCGCCTGGTTCCACCAGAAAACCTGTCTGCCCGTCGAGGATTGCCTCGCGTGCTGCGCCGGTCGTCAGCGCAATCACGGGCAGGCCAAAGCGCTGTGCTTCCAGGTAGGCGATACCGAAGCCTTCATAGGAAGGGATGGCCAGCACCTGATGGCTGCGGTAGGCGTCGACGAGTGCAGCGTCATCGAGCCGGCCCAGGAAGCGGATGCGTGGCAGTAGACCGTGTGCACGTGCGCGAGTGACGATATACTGCGCATAGCCCGGGTCAGCCTCCATCTGCCCGACCACGGACAACGTCCACGGCGCGTCGCTGTCTGCCAGCGCGTCGACCAGCAGATGCAAGCCCTTGCGCGGAATGACGTTGCCTACAAAAAGAATGCGGAGTGGGTCGTTCCGCATGGCACGTGCAGCAATCGCCGCTGCGTCGATGGTGGCGGCTGGTTCCAGGTGGTCGGCTGCTGGCCAGGCGATGTGGGCAGGACGCCGGATGCCCAGGGCCTCGACTGTCGCCAGCGTGGTACGACTGTTGGCCAGCAGCGCGTCGACAGTCGTCAGGTAGGCCTGTTCGATGCGGCGGTAGAGATGCAGCAGCGGCGTCGGGTGATCTTCGCTACAGCGCAGGTGATGGACGACGGTAACAATGGGCACACGTTGCAACGCTCGCAGACGGCGATTGACCCAGAAGAGGGATGGGTGATTCAGCTCATCTTGCAGCCACAGATCGACCGTCGCCGCGTTCATGCGCGCGGACCAGCGCGGGTCTGCGTTGTCCGCCAGGTGGCGGGCATAGTCTCGCCATGGTACGCTGTACACTTCTACCGTGTGTCCACGGCGGCGCAGCGCGGCCACCAGCTGTCGGTCGTACAGGTAGCCGCCCGAGAGCGTGTCCAGCCTGCCGTAGATGACCAGGCCGATCTTCACCTGCGTTGGTGCCGATACGCTGCCCAGGCGATCTGATTTTCCCAGATGCGCACGGCAAAAGTGTGGATATTCGGTGCTGCAATACGATCGGCCAGGGTCAGGCAGACGATGCGTGTGAAGTGTTCGATGCTCGGGTTCAGCCCGGCGAATTCGGGCAGGTCATTGAGCGTCTTGTCCTTGTAATGGGCAACGATGGCTTCCAGGTTGGATTCCACGTCGACGATATCGACCAGGTAGCCATGTGCGTCCAGGGTAGCGCCCTCCAGTGTCAGCTCGAGCCGGTAGTGATGCGAGTGCCAAAAATTTTCGGCGCCCCAGTCACCGCCGATCAGGTAATGTTGCGCCACGAAATCGCGTTGTACGGCCAATGTGTACATAACTCATACTCCCGCAGGGTTGGTGTGGGTTGTTTAGTGCAGACCAGTATAGTCGAAAATGACCTGGATAGCATGTTCCGGGTGATCGCTCAGCAGGCGATAGGCAGCAGGCGCATCGGTGACGGGCAGCGTGTGGGTGATCACGCGTTCGACCGGCAGTGTGCGCAACAGATTCCACGCGACATCGAGCCGGCGTGCCTTGTCCCAGCGACCGAGCCAGCGTGGGTCGAGTGTGCTGACCTGGCTGCTGAGCAGGCGGATGCGGCTGCGGTGGAATGCGCCGCCCAAGTCGAGGGATGCCTGCTTGGCGCCATACCAGGAGCCAATGACGATGCGTCCGGCAAAGGCGGTCAGCGCCAACGCGTGGTTGAGCGCAGCTGGCGAGCCACTGACCTCGTAGACGAGGTCGCACGACGCTGCATCGTGCGCTGCATCCGGTGTCGTCGCTCGGTGGGCGCCCAAGTCCAGGGCCAGGGCGCGGCGCTGCGGAAGCGGATCGACTGCCACGAGATCTGCCAACGGAAAGCGCGCCAGCACAGCTGTGGTCAGCAGGCCGACGACGCCGAGGCCAACGACTGCGACTCGTTCGCCGATGACAGGGCGGCCATCCTTGA
>CAIRNL010000817.1 GCA_903879975.1 uncultured Chloroflexota bacterium
ACACGACACCTCCTATGGCAGTTGCTGCCTGCTGCGCCAGACATTGACGGGGCGGTCAGCCCCGAAATGGATGGCTCGTTATAGTGACAACCTGCTGGCTGACGCATACTGAGAGGACTAGCCAACGAAAAGGAGCCGAACTTTCACCTATGAACATGAAAACAAGGAATCTGTTGCTCTCAGCTGGGATGCTTTCCATCCTCGCCCTGACGGCCTGTGCCGCCGCAACACCTGCCACAGCCAAGCGGCCGGCGGACAAAGTTACCCTGACACCCTGCCCGGACTCCCCCAACTGTGTTTCGTCGCAGGCGCCGGCGGACGACGCTCAGCACCACATGGCGCCGCTGACATACCTGGGAACGGCGGAAGAGGCCAGGCAGAAACTGCTGGCTGTGATCGGCGCCATGCCGCGCACGAAGATCATCGCCGACGAAAACAACTACATCCACGCGACGTTCACAAGCCTGATTTTTCGTTTTGTCGACGATGTCGAATTTGTGATTGACGACAGCACAAAGCAGGTTCACTTCCGGTCAGCGTCGCGTGTTGGGCGTGGAGATTTGGGTGTCAACCGCCAACGCATGGAGGAGATTGCCAGCCGTTTCGCTGCGCAGTGAACCGCTGTGCCATCACATCTCCGCCAGCAGCCGTTCCCGCAGGCCGGTGTAGCGCTGCATGACTTCGTTATTGCGTACAGCCTGGCTGACCGCGCGCGGCTGGCCAACCAGAACGACCAGGCGTCGCGCCCGCGTGACGGCCGTGTAGAGCAGGTTGCGCTGCAGCATCAGGTAATGAGTCGTCAGCAGCGGCAGCACCACAGCAGGGAACTCGCTCCCCTGGCTTTTGTGCACGCTGACTGCGTAGGCGTGCGTCAGCTCGTCCATCTCCAGGAACTCGTATTCCACGGGCCGCCCGTCAAAGTTTACCGTGACCCGGTGCATCATGAGATCGATCGCCATGATGCGCCCCATGTCCCCGTTGTAGACATCTTTGACGTAGTTGTTGCGCATCTGCATAACACGGTCCCCTACCCGGTAGATGCGGTTGCCGATGCTGCGCTCTGCGCGGTTGGCAGCCGGTGGGTTCAGTGCCTTTTGTAACGCGTCGTTCAGGGCAGCGACACCCACCACGCCGCGATGCATCGGCGCCAGCACCTGGATGTCTTCGGATGCAATGCCAAAACGGCGTGGGATGCGTTCGGCCACCAGTTCTACGCACAGATCGGCCGCACGTTCGGGCTGCTCCGTGCGAAAGAGAAAGAAATCGCCCGACGCATCGTTCTCGACGATCGGCATCTCGCCGGCGTTGATGCGATGTGCGTTGGTGATAATGTGCGAGCCGGCTGCCTGGCGAAAGATCGTCTGCAGGCGGATGACGGCGGCCCTGCGCGCTGCAGCCACCCCTTCTGTCTCCAGCGCGGCAATCACATCCTTCAGCACGCTACCGGCGCCGACGCTGGGCAACTGGTCGACGTCACCGACGAGCAGCACGTGCATGCCGGGCGGCACCGCCTTGAACAGATGGTTTGTCAGGGGCAGGTCGAGCATGGACGCCTCGTCGACGATGAGCAGGTCGCCTTCGAGAGGGTTCTCCTCGTTGCGCTGGAAGGCCATGCCCTCGCCCGGCTTGAACTCCAGCAGGCGGTGGATGGTCTTGGCTTCCTCGTCCGTCGTCTCGGCCAGGCGTTTGGCGGCGCGTCCGGTCGGTGCGGCCAGCAGGACGCGCCGGTGCTCGCGCTTGCACAGACCAATCATTGTGCGCACGGTCGTCGTCTTGCCCGTACCCGGCCCACCCGTCAGCACCGTAATGCGGTGCGTCAGTGCAGTCTGCACGACCTCGCGCTGTTGCAGCGCCAACGGGAAACCGTTTGCCCGCTCCGCCTCGCCGATGACCCTCTGCCACTCTGTGCTGCGATAGCGCTGGAACAGGGACAGGCGGCTCTCTGCCTCGCGCATAATGCGCTGCATGCGGCGTGCCACGCCCACTTCGCTGAAATAGAGCGGTGTCAGATAGATGGCGTTCTCTGCGGCCAGCAGGTGTCGCGCCTCATCGATGGTGGCAACGGCGTAGAGCCCGCCCTGCTCGGCGACCAGCTGCGGCTGCACAACAGCCTGCGGCTGTGGCTCGACGGCGTCGGCACCGGGCGTCGGCGCAACCTTCACCTGGGCCTCGTTCCACATGCGCGCCAGGCCGATAGCCACCAGGTGGGTCGCCACATTGAGCAGCTCGGCTGTGAGCTTGACCAGTTCGCCCGTGGGCAGAAAGACGTGGCCTTCCTCACTCGCTGCGTTGAGGGCGTAGCCCACGCCGGCGGCCACGCGCTCGGGGGCGTCGGGCGCCATGCCCATGGACCGCGCGATCTTGTCGGCCGTGAGGAAGCCAATGCCGAAGATATCCCGTGCCAGGCGGTAGGGGTCGGAGCGCACCTGATTGATGGCGTCGTTGCCGTAGTACTTGTATATCTTGGTGGCTAAACTCGTGCTGACGCCATTGCTCTGCAAGAAGAGCATGACTTCCTTGATGGCACGCTGTTCGGCCCAGGCGGCGATGATCATCGCGATGCGCTTGGGGCCGACACCGGGCACTTCCCCCAGCCGCGCTGGCTCAGCCTCGATCACATTCAGCGTGTCGAGGCCGAACTGTTTGACGATGCGCCGCGCCGTCACCGGCCCGACGCCTCGAATCAGACCGCTGCCGAGGTATTTCTCCAGCCCAGCGATCGTCGCCGGCAGCACGGGGCGGAAGGTCTCCACCTGGAACTGGCGCCCGTAGTCGCCGTGCACAGTCCAGCGCCCCGTGAGTTCGACAAACTCGCCCACATTGAGACCGAGCATATTGCCGACAATCGGCACTTCGCGCTCCGTTCCAAAGAGCGTGCGCCCGTCATGCTCGGGCATGAGCTTGGCCACGGTGTAGCCGTTCTCTTCGTTATGGTAGGTAATACGCTCAACAACGCCGCGCAGGCTGTCCATATCCTGATCTCTGAGGGGCTACCTGGCTTCGACCGTGTAGGTATAGGACGCCGCCTCCGTCGTCGCCGGCACCAGCGCGCTGACGGCGACGACCGCCGAACGGCGGCCGCTCAGATCTGCGACGGCGATCGTGGCGGTTCCATCTTCCGCCACCGGCACGCGCTCGACGGCCTGCAGCCTGTCGCCATCCAATTCCAGCACCTGCACAAGCCAGCGTTGCGGCAGCGTGTTGTCGGTCAGCACCCATCCCTCGCTCTGCCAGCCAGCTGCGTCTCCCTCGAAGCTTTCCACATAGCCGATGGCTGGAATCGCCACATTGTCGACAAACCAGCCTTCGGTGTTGACGGCGTCATCGGTCACGTAGCTGAATTGTAGCCACAGTGAGCTGCCGGCGAACTCACTCAGGTCGTAGACTTCGTCGACCCAAGCCGGACTGCCGGCGTCGCCGCTGGCGCCGGTGTAGCCTGCGCCCAGGGAGTTGCCGGTAGGATCATCGGTGCGCGTGCGCCGGCCCTCCAGAATCTGCCAGTGCTCGCCATCGGCGCTGGCCATGACGTAGCCGTAGTCGTACGTCTCCTCGATGTTCCACCAGGTATCGAGCGTCAGCGTCACTGGCGCACCGGCTGCCAGGCCGGTGAGGTCGAACTGGCGAGTGAGGCGCGTATTGGCGTCGTCCCCACGGTTGCTCCACGCCATGCGCGATCCGTCCGAGGCGGCAGTATCGGCCAGCTGCGTCGCCGTCGCGCCCCTGAAGCTGACTGTGACGCCAGCGTCGCCGTCGAGCAGGATGTAGTCGGTGGCGTAGGGAAATACCGTGGCGTCGGTCGCAGCGACTGGGAATTGGCGATGCTCCAGCGTGGGCGATCTCTCAGGCAGGTCGAGTGTCCGGTAGCCATAGCGCCCCTGCGCGGCGAGTGCGTCCGGATCGTCGGCCCAGTTGGCCACAACCCAGTCCGCAAAGAGATCGTCGAAAGTCAAGTCAACGCCCAGGCTGCGCAGTGCGTGGTCGACACCGACCGTGCCGTTGCTCTGCTCTGCCACCAGTTTGCTGAGGAACTCGGTGCCAAAGCGCTGCGCCAGGTAGGAAACAAAGAGATAGGAGGCGCCATAATGGGGGCCATTGGCGCCCGGTGAAGCACTCCAGGTGGTCAACGTCAGATCGGGATCGGCCAGGAACGCATTGGCGAACATGACATCCGGCGCGTATTCCGCCACTTCCTGCGCATACTCGCTGAGTCCCTCGTTCAGCCATAGATCTTCGCCGCGATCCTGGTTCCAGTGGATCATATGCTGAAATTCATGCGCCAGCACTGTTTCATAGTAGGTATACTCGCTCATGCTGTTCAGGAAATCCAGGTTGATGAAAAAGATTTCCTTTTCGTTGGAAAAGGGATTCACCACCTTGCTATATGCGTCTGCGCTGTAGAAATAGCCGGCAACGTTGCTGCCCATCTCCGCTGTATGCAGGAGATGGAGGCGCAGATCGCCGTCGATACCGGGACGCCACTCGCTGCCAAAGGTCTCGACCAGGCGAGGATAGATGACGTTACTGAATCGGTCGATCGAGCGCTGGATGCGGCCGAGATCGTGCGCCTCGTCGCGCTGCACCCAGACGTTGACGACATCGGTCTGGTAGATCAGGTCGGCCTCGATTTCGATGTTGCTCTTGGAGTCGGCGTTGTGCACCCAGAAGTGCTCCCGTTCACCTACGGCATAGGTCTTCGGCTCAGCGGTAACGGGGACGGCTCCGAGCGCTGGATTCAGGCGTTCGGTCAGCCGCCGCGGGTCACGGCGCGGCACCTCCAGCAGGTGCAGTTGGTCGGCCGTGCTCAGCGTCGACAAAGCGGCCAGCGGCACGGGCGTCGCCTCACTGCGTGGCAGCGGTGTAGGCGGGCGCAGCAGTGCAGCACCCGGCGGCCGTTCGGGTGAGAGTGCCGGCACAGCTGCACGTAGCGATCCCATGCAAGCTGCCAGGCTCGCTGCAATCAGCAGGACAGGGAAGAGTGAAACCCATCGGTTCATTGAATCTGACTCTCAGGAACACGCCACAGTGACACTGTGCACGATTGCGTATCGCTGACGGCAAAATAGACGAACTCGCCGATTTTGCGTGCAGTAATGCCCGTCGGCGACACCAGTTGCTCCGTGTAGGCAAACTGGCGTACAGGCTGCCCGCCTGCCGTAAAGAGGGTGAAAGTCCGGCGAAGCGGGTCCGTTACCACCATGCCCCCATTGGGCAGCGCCGCCAGCTGCGGCCCATCGATGGTATTCGTGGGCTGGATGGCGGTCAAGCTGCCGTCGGCGTAGAGGTTCCAAAGCCGG